>JACPRD010000054.1 GCA_016190145.1 Planctomycetota bacterium
CCTCGACGGGGTCGGCGGGGCGGGGGTGGGGCTGGGGACGGCCGGAGGCGGCGTGCTTCAGGATCCCCCAGAGCCACGCCCGGAACTCGCCCTTGGCAGGGTCGAAGCTCCCGAACGACTCGTAGACGCGGACCACCGCGTCATGGACGAGGTCGAGGGCGCTCTCCTCGTCCCGGCGCCAGTGGCGGCGGACGGCGTCCACCAGCGCGAGGTATTCGCGTTCGAGGAGGGCGCCGGGATCGGGCCTGGATTTTCCGGTTCCCACGCGCGGGCGCCGCCCCTCCTTCCCGAGGACCGCTACTTGTTCTCGTCGTCGGAATCGCCGCCGCCGTCGACGACGACGCCGCCCCACACCTGGTTCTTCTTGACCAGCTCATCGTACTTCGCGGCCTGCTCCGTCGTCATCACCGCCTTGACCTTCTCGTTCATTTCCTCGTTCAGCTTCTGGTAGTCCGGCAGTTCCGCGTCTTCGTCCACCGCGGCGCCCGTCCACCCCGAGGACATCTTCGTCCAGTACTCCGCGAAGATCTCCGCGATCTGGCTCTTCTGCTGCTCCGTCAGCTCCAGCTTCTGCGCGAGCTGCCCGGCCCAGGCCTTCGCCGACAGGTCCATCTGCTTCCGGTAGAGCTTCGACTGTTTCTCCTTGTCCGCCTTCTCCTTGGCCGCCAGCGCGTCCGTCACGGCCTTCGCGAGTTCTTCCGTCGCCGCCGGACGGGCCATGTGGCCTGTTCCCGCCGCCGGAGCCCCGTTCGCCGCCGCACCGGCGTCCGCCGCCACCGATGTCCTGAGACGGGCGACGTCCTCCCGGAGCCTGATCATCTCTTCGTGGACTACCGCGATCGTCGCCGGCGCGCCGGTCGACGTCTCCAGTCCCGCGGCGCCGGTGGCGTTCTCGACGCGCGCGACGCGGTCGTCGAGGGAGACGAAGGAAGCGTTCATGCGGCGGAATTCGACGGCCGCGAACGTGAAGGTCGAGCCGAGGCCGACGCAGGCGAGGAGTGCGATTCCGGTGAGGCGTGTCATCTCGGGTCTCCAAAGGGCGACCAGGAACGGGGCGGCATCCGGTCACTCTTGCTTCACGGGCGCCGGAAGGTTGCAGGAATTCCGGGATTTCCCGCGCGGGCCTCTTCCAATTCATTCGCAGGATCCGTCTCCGGCCCGTATCAATCAGGGCCCGCTGTACGATGTCCCGATCCCATGCCTGTCGAACCTCCTGGCGACGTGAAACCGCACCTCGGCGATCCCCGGCGCCGACTGGGGCGTCACATCCTGGTCGAGCGGATCGGCAAGGGCGGCCAGAGCGAAGTCTGGCGCGCCTGGGACGAGGCGCTGGCGCGGTACGTGGCGATCAAGATCCTGCGGGACGCCGACGCGGAGGACGTGGCGCGGTTCCGCCGCGAGGCGAACATCGTCGGCCGCCTGAACCACCCGAACATCGCGCCGGTATTCGCGATGGACCACGAGGGGGACCGGTGCTGGATCGCGATGCAGCTCGTGGACGGAGCGACGATCGACGCCTGCGATGCGCCCCTCACGCGGAAGCTCGGGTGGGTGCGCGACGCGGCGAGGGCGCTGGAGTTCGCGCACGCGCAGGGGATCGTGCACCGCGACATGAAGCCGTCGAACGTGATGATCGACCCCGACGGGCGCGCGTTCCTCCTCGACTTCGGGATCGCACGGCCGCTCCGGCGCGGGGCCACCGTGACCCAGACGGACATGCTCGTGGGGACGCCGGCCTTCATGTCCCCGGAACAGGCGCGAGGGCGCCGCGTGGACGCGCGAAGCGACGTCTACGGCCTGGGCGCGACGCTCTACCGCCTCGCGACGCACAGCGATCCGTTCTACAGCGAAGACCCGATGCAGCTCCTGCTCAAGGTGGCCAACGAGACGCCGCCCCGCCCGCGCACTCTCGAGCCCAGCATTCCGCGGGCCGTCGAAGACATCATCCGGATCGCCATGTCCAAGGACCCGGGCCGGCGCTACGCCACCGCCGCGGAACTCGCGGACCAGATCGATCTCTATCTCGCGGGGAAGCGGGTGCGCGGGGCACCCCGCGACCCCGTGCGGATTCCGCAGGGCGCCTGGATCGCCGCGTTCGCCCTCGTCGCCGTCGCCGCCGTCGCGTGGGCCCTCTTCCGCCCCGGCCCCAGGGACCCTTCACCAGGCCCGCCCCCCGCGAACGCGCCCGCCGCCGGCCACGCCCTCGACTACGCGCGCTCGATCATCGAGTCCCTCTATCGCCAGTCAGACCTCAAACCCGAGATCCGCGCGCGCCGCGTCCAGGACGCCCGCGAAAACCTCGCCGCGGCCCTCCTCGCCCGCCCGGGCGACCCCGCCGCCCTGCTCGAGGCCGCGCGCCTCGAGGCCATCGCCGGTACCGCGGACGCCGCCCTCGCCGCGGCCGACGCCGCCGTCGCCGCCGATCCCGAATCCCCCATGGCCCGCCTCCTCCGCGCCCGCCTTCGCTTCAAACGCGCCCTCGCCCTCAAGACCCGCCGCATCGCCGCCCTCGAACCCGCCGGCACCGACGCGGCCAGCTTCGCCCGCCTCGCCTCCGAAGCCGCCACTCCGCCTCCCGAAGTCCGCCGCGCCTTCGCCGAAGCCGACGAAGACCTCGCCACCTTCCGCAGCTCCGCCGTCGGCGGCCAGGAAGCCGAGGCCGCTTTCGCAATAGGCCTCGATCACTTCAACGCCGGTCGCTTCGCCGAAGCCGCCATTGCCCTCGCCGCCGCCACCGACTCCCCCTGGGTCGGCGCCGATGCCCAGCTGCTCCTCGGCATCGCCGCCTACGTCGCCGGCGATTTCAGCAAGGGGGAAGCGGCGCTCGCGCAGGGCGGGCGCGGGGACGAGGCGGTGGCGACGCGGCTCCTCCTCTCGATGCTGCTCGCGATGGAGGGATTCCGGCAGACGCCGGGAAGCGCCGCGGCGCTCTTCGTCGACAAGCTGATCCAGAGGAACTTCAGCGAACTCGTGAAACTGCGGCCGCGGTCGGCGGACTGGCTGCAGGTCGTGCCGATGTCGAGATTCTGGAGGGGGGCGTTCGCGCGGTGGATCGGCGGGCGTTAGGTGTTTTCGAGACGCCGCCGGGTCACTCGTCCCCTCACCCCGCCGCCCGTCACCGCCAGCATCAGCCCCACAAGCGCCAGCGCTCCCCCGGCGATCTCCTGCGCCGTCACCGCGAACACGAACGTCGCCGGAAAGAGCGCGACCAGCACCACCTTGGAGACCGTCGCGAGCGGCGGATTCAGGAACACCGTGAACCCCACCGACGATGCCGGCAGGTGCTTGAGCAACCACGTCCACAGCGCGAATCCGAGAACGGTGCACGGCAACGACAGGTAGAGCAGCGCCCCCCACCCGGGAACGTCGAGCCGGCTCCACGGCCCCCACGCGCGCGGCACCAGAGGCAGGAGCATCGCGCTTCCCAGCAGCACCGACAGGTATGTCCAGAGCAGCGGCCCCACGCGCGCCGCGGGGCGCTTGCTCAGAACCGAAAAGAGCGACCAGCTGAGCGGCGCGAGCACCGTCACCGCGATCGCGAGCGCGTACGCCCGCGAACCCTGCCCCCGCCGGGAGAGCGCCACGACCGCCATTCCCGAGAGCGCCACGGCGAAGCCCGCGAGGCGGCGGCGCGTGAGCCGCTCGCCGAGGAAACCCGCGGCGAGCAACATCACGAACAGCGGGAGAAGCGCCGTCGTCAGCGCGGCGATCGGCGCCGGAACCCCGTGCTCCTGCCCGTAGTACAGCGCCAGGTTGTACGCCGGCACCGAAAACGCCCCGCAGGCGAGCAGGCGCGGCCACTCGGCGCGCACGGCCTCCAGCGACTCCCGCGCGTGAAACCCGAAGCAGTACACCGCGCACACGAGCGCCGCCGGCAGGAACCGCGCCACCGTCAGCCCGATCGCGTCGAACCGCGCCGCCGACACGTCGCTTCCCAGCAGATACCCGATCGCAATGAAGCTGTTACTCCACACGGCGAACAGCACGAACGTCGCCGTCGCGACGAGGAGGCGGCCGGGGCGGTGTGCGGGGGGGTGCAAGGGGGCGAAGTGTAGCCGGACGTCCGCCCGCCGCCGCCGGATTCCTGAGAACGCCGCGCGCCCTACTTCGGAACCGCCTTCGCGTCGAACCCCCGCTTCTCACACTCCACCTCCCACCGCCGCACTCCCGCGACCCCGATCTTCGAACCCGCCGCGGCAAGCCCGCCTTTCAGGTCCACCTTGAGCGCGCATCCCGCCTCGCGCGAGAACGACACCTTCCCGCTCTTGAACTGCTCGCGCGGAATCTCCTTCTCCGATCCCTTCGGCGGATCCGACGTGTCCATCTTCAGCTTCGCGCACGCGTCCCCCTCGACCTGCTCCGAGCCGTCCGCCTTCATCTCCAGCTCCTCGTCCGGCACGAGGTGCAGCGTCCGCTTCCATGAATTCCCCTTCGCCGGCGCCGTGTGAAACACCAGCTCGAGCCAGACGCGCGGCCCCGTCGGATCGGGCATCAGGTCCGCCGCGTTGTTCTTCACGGTCGTGCCTTTCTCGATCTTCACGTCGCACGTCTTCGGCCAGTCCTCCAGCGAGCATTTCTGGATCTCGCCCTCCGGCCCCACCGTCGCCGTGAACGTCACGCCCTTGAGCGCCGCGTACTTCACCAGCCCGCTCAGGCAGTCCTTGCTCTTCGCCGAGTCGTACTTCGCCTTCCCGCCCGAGTCCGCCGTGGTCTCGACCTCGATCTGTTCGACGGTGAACGTCCAGGTCGACTTGCCTTCGCCCGACGCCGTGCACGTGCCCCTGATCCTGAGCGACTCAACCTGAGTCGTGGTGTCCGGCATGTCCACGCCTCAGGGGAATTTCTTCTTGCCGGTGTTCGTGGTGGTTTCGGAAGAAAACTTCCAGGTGACGGTAGTGCCGGGCTGAGTGTCGCCGGCGGAAGTCGGAAGGGCGAGGGCGGCGAGCGCGGCGGCGAGGGCGATGCGTTTCATCGGTGGCTCCGGGGAAGTGCGGGCGGTGCGCCGCATCGTAACGAATCCGGGAGGGGGCCGGAAAGCCGCCTCGGCGCCGCCGGGGTTGATCCCCTTCGGCGCCGACCCTACGATGGAGCCCCCGCACCGATGCTCATCGCCTTCCACAAGCCGTTCGGCGTCCTCTCGCAGTTCACCGGCGACGGCTCGCCGAGCCGGGCCCTCGCGGAATTCGGGTTTCCGAGGGGCGTCTATCCCATCGGCAGGCTCGATGCCGACTCCGAAGGCCTGCTGCTCCTGAGCGACGAACCCGCCTGGAACGAGCGCCTGCTGCATCCGCGCCGCGCGCACGAGCGCGAGTACCGGGCGCAGGTCGAGGGGATTCCGACGGCGGAGGCGTTGAAGCGGCTGTCGCGCGGCGTTTCGATCCAGGGCCGGAAGACGCTGCCCTGCCGCGCGTGGCTGCTGGAGCCGCAGCCGCGGATTCCTCCGCGAGTACCGCCGATCCGGTTTCGCAGAAGCGTGCCGGACTGCTGGATCGGCCTGGAGCTGATCGAGGGCAGGAACCGCCAGGTACGGCGCATGACGGCCGCCGTCGGGCATCCGACGCTGCGCCTCCAGCGCGTGCGGATCGGCGGACTGAATCTGGGCGACCTGCGCGCCGGCGAGTGGCGGATCCTGTCGGCGGAAGAACGGGCGTCGGCAGCTGAATCCCGGGCCCGCGGAGCCACGCCCGCCGCCCTCCCGCGGAAGTCAACGCGCCCGCTAACGTGAGAGCTACCGGGACGGACCCTTACCGCTGAGCCTCTTCTCCCTGTGAACGATCCGCGATCTCCGGAACTTCCGCCCGCCCGCCGCGTCCAATCGGCCTGAACCCCCGGAGGATTCCGCCATGAAAACGATCTTCGCCGTCCTGTCGTTCGTCCTCGCCGTGACGCCGCCCGTGTCCGCCGACGACCGCCGGCCGGGGAAACCCGACGCGGAGGCCGTGAAAGAGCTGGTGAAAAACCTGGGATCGGAATCGGCCGACGCGCGGGACAGGGCCGAGGCGAGACTCGCCGGGATGGGCGCCGCGGTGCTCGAGGACCTGAAGCGCGAACGCGAAGGCGACCTCGGGAAGGACCCGGAAGTCCGCGCGCGTCTCGACAAGATCATCGCGAAGTTCGAGAGCGAGGCGGCGCGGACAATCCTGCGCGAGGCGGCCGTCAGGACCGCCGACACGTGGTGCGCCGCCCAGGTGTGCCCGCGGTGCGCGAAAAAGGGCGTATGGAAAGCCGAAGAGCTGACAGGCGAGTCCTTCGCCCGCCTCTTCCCCAGAACCATCTTCTTCTGGCTCCGCTGGACCTGCTGCCCTCCGGACAAGTACAAGCAGGTCCCCTCGGAGCTTCTCGCCGTCGGCTCGGCGCCGGACGAGACCGTGGAGCTCACCGACTACTCGAAGCTCCCCCGGCTCGATCCCTGGCTGGCGCCTGCGCTGACGGACGAGTCGGCGAAGGACCTGGGCGCGGCGATCGCCGGGCTCTGCCGCTGCATCGGTTCCGAACGGAAACCGGTGTTCGCGCCGCCGGACGGGACGCTGGAGGTGCAGCCCTCCGGAGAGCGGACGTTCGACGCGGGCGGACTGATGATCCCGTTCTCTGCCGAAGGACGGATGAAACCGCTGATCATCTACGCGAGGTAAGGGCCCGTCAGAGTTTGAGAAGATGTCGGTCTGGAATGCTCCGTCGGCGGGTCGGGGATCGTCTTCGGGGAAGAAAATGGTCGGGCATCGATCGGACAATGGACCTGGGTGGCCGGGGGAAGCGCTGATGCCCGAGGGCCAGGAAAACTCTCAATTCAGAGAGGATCGAGCCCAGGTGGTGGATCGGAGGTCCGACCGCCGCGGGCGCTCGACTTCTTCACGCGCTCTCACTCCTTCCTCCGCAGGTGTTTCACGAAGAAATCAATCTGGTCCCCCCCGCCCTGGCCCACCTGCAGCTCGCAGCTCAGACCGAGCTTCTCCATCTCGGCCTTCAGGATCTCCCCGAACCTCTCGCTGTGAATCCCCGCTCCCGGTTTGTCGCCCGGCTGATCCTTGCCGTTGTAGACCACCCGGACGGGCGGATCGTCCTTCGTGAGGTGGTGGATGGGGGAGGCGTCCTCGTAGAGCTTCGCCGCCTTGTCCGTCTCGAGATCCGCCAGCGTGACATCGAAGAGTTTCTGAAGCGCGGGATGTTCGTGCGCCTTCCCGCCGATGTTCTTCCTGATCCACCGCGGGTCGTACGAGCACTGCGCCTGCGTCCCGAGCGCGCACGTCAGCCGCGACGACTCGCGGGCCACCGGATCGTCGCTCTTCGGATCCGCCAGGTCATCGTGAAACGCGAGCCAGAGGGAAATGCCCGCCCCCGCCGACCCGCCGGTCGCCGCAAACCGGTCCCGGTCCAGATTGAATTCCCCGGCTTTGCTCCGGAGGTACTGCACGGCCCGCGCCCCGTCGTGCATCTGCGCAGGGTATGGCGCAACATCCGTCAGCCGGTAGTTGATCGACGCCACCGAGATCCCGGCCGCCAGGCAGCCCGAAATGAGCCCCGGACTCACCCCCTCCTTGCTCCCCGCCCGGAAGCCGCCCCCATGAATGAAAACCACCAGCGGCGTCGGCGACTCCGACTTTGCTTTCCACAGGTCGAAGACGTTCCGCTCGTGCGGCCCGTACTTCTCGCCCGTGACGTCCGGCTTGAGTTTCTGGCCCCGCTCCTGCGCGGTTGCGATCCCGGTCACAAGGAGCAGAAGGACGAGCGGTTTCATCAGTCTCCCTCCCGGTCGGACGGCCTGGTCGCCTGGGGACGATTCCCGGGCGGCGATCGTACGCCCCTCGTCAACATTGAATCAAGCCGCTACCACTTCAGTCCGCACGCATCGCGAGACACCCTCGTGCGCGAGGTCGAGCCTGTACCGCCGAGCGCTGTCCCGATCTTTATCCCCAGCCGGATCTCTTCTGCCCGGAGATCCTTACATCCCATCCGGCCGCGCCGGTGCGTCGATCCGACGGAGGGCCTCTTCCAGTTTCCCTTTCACGAAGGGGTCCTTCTCCCGCTCGAGGGCCGGCCGCATCCAGTCGCGGTCGGAGGGCTTGAGCATGGAGATCAGGGCTTCGATGGCGAAGCCCCGGACTTGCGGATCTGGGTCGCCCGCGAGCGGGAGGAGATCGGTTCGCACGGCGCGGTCTCCGATGCGGCCGAGGGCGTTGAGGGCGTGCAGGCGGACCCGTTTGTCGGGGTCGGACAGGCAGGTGCGGAGGGTTTCGACGGCGCGGAGGCCTTCGAGGGCGTACTGGGCGGCGAAGCGGACGGCGGCGGCCTTGTCTGCGAGGTGGGCGACGAGGGAAGAGAGGGCCTCGGGGCCGCCGATGGAGCCCAGGGTCACGACGCAGAGGACGCGGAGGCGTTCGGGGCTGCCTTCGGCGTCGAGGAGTTCGGCGATGGAGGGGACGGAGGATTCGAGCTTGAAGGCGCCCAGGGCCATGAGGGCACCGCCGCGCGAGTCCTTGTCCTTGAGGAGTTTCGCGATCGCGGGCGCCGTTTCGGAGGCGCCGAGCTGGCCGAGCAGGTCGGCGGCGTTCCGGCGCACCACGGGTTTTTCGGACTCGAGCGACTCGGCGAGGCCGTCCACCGCCTTTTTCCGGAGCGCGGGGTCCTTCTCCGCGATTCCAAGGATGACCAGGCTGAGCGAGCGCGTGATGATCGAGTCCGCGGCGTCGAGCTTGCCGGGGATCAGGAAGTCCAGCACGGGACCGCCCGCTTCGATCAGTTTCTTCCGGGCGGCGGGGACGCGCTCGACGTTCGAGCCGACTTCCCAGAGGCAGGCTTCCTTCCAGATGGCTTCGAAGTCTTCCTGGGCGCCTGCGGGAAGCGCCATGAGCAGGACGAGCGCGAGGCGTTTCATCGCGATTCCTCCTCGCAGTCGAGTCCCACGCCGAGCGTCGACTTGGTCCACGTCCGGTTGTCGCGGCCCTCCTCGGAGTAGCGGTCCTTCCCGCCGAGGTCGAGCAGCACGCCCAGCCCGAACGACCCGCGCGACTGGAAGGAGAAGCCCTGGACTTGCGGGCGGCTGCCGCTGTACGCGTCGTCCCCGCGGCGGTCGATGATGATTCCGAGGCCGTTGGCGTTCGCGCCGCCGTGCGTCATGCCGGCACCCTGGTAGTAGTCGTCGCCCGCGAGGTCGAGCAGCAGCCCCGCGGCCCAGTCGTGCCCGCATCCCTGCGCGACGCCGTAATTGCACGAGTAGGCGTCGTTCCCCGCGCGGTCGAACAGCACGCCGCTCGACAGGTGGATCCCCGCACCCTGCCCGTACTGGTACAGGTCGTATTTGTCGTGCCCCGCCGAGTCGACCAGCACACCCAGCGCGAACCAGTAGCTCGCCCCCTGCCCGAAGACCTCCGCCGAGTACACGTCGTTTCCCGCATGATCCGCCAGGATGCCGACCCCGCCCGACGTATTCGCGCCGCGCAGCCCGAACGCGAAGCCCTGCGAGAGCGACTGGAAATTCTCGGGGAGAAGCGGCGCATGCGAGTACTTGCCGCCCGCGTAGTACGTGTCGTTCCCCGCCACGTCCGAGAGCACTCCCAGCCCGCGCACCCCCGCGAAGCCCTGCACGAACCGCGCGCCGCGGTAACCGTCGTTCCCCCCGAGGTCGAAGAGCATCCCGACCCCGAAATACCCCGAGCCCTGCGAGCACTGGTCTGCCTCGTACCGGTCGTCCCCCGCGACGTCCACGAGCAGGGAAGCGGCGAACGCGGCGCCGCCCTGGGCGAGGTTGGCGTTCAGGTAGCGGTCGTTTCCGGCGAGGTCCACGATGAGTGCGCAGGCGAAGTTCCCCTCGCCGCAATTGCGGTAGGTGTCGTCGCCGCCGAAGTCGAGCACGAACCGGCAGTTCCGGTACTCGTCGTTCCCTCCGACGTCGATCGCGATGTCCGCTTCGTGGACGTCGTTTCCCGAGCCTCCGATCGAGATCTTGAGGCCCTTGAGCCCTTCATCGGAGGTCTCCCGTACCGTGAGCACCGCGGTCTTCCAGTCCGCGGCGTCGGCCGGCGCTTTGCGGTCCGCCTGTGCCCCACGCGCGAGCACGATCGCCGCGCGGAAGTACCCCGCGAGCTCCGCCTTCTTCGCGGCAGCCAGCGTCTCCGTCATGTCCCACTCTTCCTCGGATTCGTCGAGGTACAGCCGGGCGCCGTTCTTCTTCACGACCGCCCACTCGTCCGGCGTGAGGGTCGCCGTCGCGCCCGCCCGGTAGAGCTCCGCGTCGCGCCAGGTGCCCGCGAATTCCAGCGCGAGCGCTCGCGCGGATTCAGGTTCCACTTTCAGATCCAGCTCGAATGGTTCCGGGTCCGCAGTCCCGAGCCCGTCCACGTCCAGCCACGCCGCGCCCGCCGCGGCGGCCGACCGCGGATCCGCCCCGAATTCCCGCTCCGCCCTCGCCGCATAGTCCGCCAGCTCGAGCGGCCGGTCGAGCGTGTCGTTCACGCACTTGAGCCGGAAGTCGTCGTCGATCGGCCGCTTGTTCCAGCCGAGGTCGTCCACCGAGAGGTTGACGCACCCCAGCGCCTCCGCCAGCTTCGACCGCGTGAAGGCGTCCAGCAGGGGCTCCTCCGCGGAAGCCCCCAGCGCGATCGCGAAAAACAAAGCGAGTTGTCGTTTCATGCCGGTATCCTAGCCGTGCCTCGCCCGCGAGGCGAGAAACCATGCTGCCCCTCGCCGACCTGAACATCGCCCAGTACTACAACGAACCCTTCTGGCTCCGGTTCCTCGCCCACGGAGCCTTCTTCGGCGGCTCCCTCTACATGGCCGCCCGCCTTCAGGCCGATGGCCTCGTCCGCAGGGCCTCGTGGCGCTACTGGCAGATCGCCGCCCTCTGCCTCTGCCTCTGGAACCTGACCTCCGTCGCCACCGTCATCCTGCGCGAGTCCGTCGATGTCGGTACGCTGACAGACGCCAAGGGCGAACCCCTGAAGGGCGACGTCGAAACCGTCCGCATCGCCGGCGAGCGCGAAGGCGAGGTCCTCTCCTACCGCTTCTACTCCCTCACCTCCAAGCATGACCCCATGTACGAGGGCGCCCGCTTCACTCCCATCGGCCCCAAGGGCGAGATCTATTACTACCTCCAGTTCGACGTCGTCCTCCTCCTCCTCGCCGGCGTCTTCGGTCTGCTCGGCCTCGCCGACGAGCGGCGCCAGGGAGCCGCCACCGCAGCGGAGGCCGGCCGTGGCTGACCCCACCGTCGCCCGCAACCTCTCCCTCCAGGTCCCCCAGGTCGTCCACGCGATCGGCGCCTGCGCGTTCGCCGTGACCGCCGCCTGGGCCTGGTACTGGGCCCGCAACCTCCAGCGCCGCCGCTCCGCCGACCCCCACGTCGCCTTCATCACCCGCTTCGCCGGCGTCCTCCTCCTCCTCGGCCTCGCCCTCGCACTTCCCGCGATCCTCCGGCCGGGAAGAGGCGGGCGCCGGGATCTGCTGGAAGCGGCGCGTTCGGCGGCGGTGCTCACGTGCGGGCTCATGGCCACGCTGATCGCGGGCGCCCGCCGGGACGCGGCGGCGGTTGCGACGCTCGAGGCTCGCGTGCGCGAGCTGGAAGGTGACCTTGGCGGTCTCGTCTCGGCCGTCGGCGACGCCCGCAAGACCGCCGACTCCCTGCGAGGCCGCGCCGAGGCCTCTTCCACCGCCGACGCCTCCACCGGCCTCGCCAGCCGGAAGCTCTTCGACGACGTCATCGGGCGCGAGCTCAAGCGTGCGAAGCGGCACGAGCGATCTCTCGCGCTGATCATCGCGGAGGTTGATTTCCTGGAGAAGTATTCGACCTCGTTCGGGCCGCAGTCCGGCGAGGCTCTGATGGTCTCGATCGCGAACGTGTTCAAGGGGCAGGTCCGCGACACCGACCTTCTCGTCCGGTTTGCGCCGCACCGGTTTGCTGTGCTGATGCCGGAGACGGACGTTGAAAAGGCGATGGAGGTGGGGGACTGGATCCGGTCGATGATTTCGAATTCTCCGTTTCCGCACCGGGCGGAGATGCCCGGGGGCAAGGTATCGATCTCGCTCGGGGTGGGGGCGTTCCCGAAGCCACTTCAAGACCCCGCAACCTTCCAATCCTTAGTTGAAGCGGCGCTTGGAGTTGCGGCGTCCGAAAAGAACCGGCTCAGGGTCGCGCAATGAAGGCCGTGCTTGACACGAGGCGGGGTGCGGGTAGAGTGAAGGGTCCATTCCGGGGGCTTAACGGGCCGCCGGGACTCGCCGCAGGAATAGGACTAATTTAGTCCAGTTTGCCGTTAAGTCCCCGGAGGATCGATGGATACCGTCGAACAGCTCGCAACCCGCGAATACAAGTGGGGCTTCGTCACCAACATCGAAGAGGACGCCTTCAAACGCGGCCTGAGCGAGGAGACGGTCCGCGCGATCTCGGCCAAGAAGAACGAACCCGCCTGGCTCACCGAATGGCGCCTCACCGCCTACCGCAACTGGCTCAAGATGGTCGAGCCGCGCTGGCCCAACGTCACCTACCCGCCCATCAACTACCAGGACATCATCTACTACTCGGCCCCGGTCCAGGCGAAGAAGAAGACCATGGACGAGGTCGATCCGGAGCTGCTCAAGACCTACGAGAAGCTCGGGATTCCGCTCGAGGAGCAGAAGCGCCTCTCGAACGTCGCCGTGGACGCGGTCTTCGACAGCGTCTCGGTCGCGACCACCTGCAAGGACTTCCTCGAGAAACTCGGCATCGTCTTCTGCTCGTTCAGCGAAGCCGTCCAGAAGCACCCCGAGCTCGTCCGGAAGTACCTGGGAAGCGTGGTGCCGCCCAACGACAACTTCTTCGCGGCCCTCAACTCGGCCGTCTTCAGCGACGGGTCGTTCTGCTTCATCCCGAAAGGCGTCAAGTGCCCGATGGAGTTGTCCACGTACTTCCGCATCAACGCGGCCGACACGGGTCAGTTCGAGCGCACGTTGATCGTGGCCGAGGACGGGGCGACCGTCTCGTACCTCGAGGGCTGCACGGCGCCCAAGCGCTCCACGAACCAGCTGCACGCTGCGGTCGTCGAACTGGTCGCGCTCGAAAACGCGAACATCAAGTACTCGACCGTCCAGAACTGGTATCCGGGCGACAAGGAAGGCAAGGGCGGCATCTTCAACTTCGTGACCAAGCGCGGCAAGTGCGCCGGCGCGAATTCGCGGATCTCCTGGACGCAGGTGGAGACCGGTTCCGCGATCACGTGGAAGTACCCGAGCGTCATCCTTCTCGGCGACAACTCGGTCGGAGAGTTCTACTCCGTGGCCGTCGTGAACAACTTCCAGCAGGCCGATACCGGCACGAAGATGATCCACATCGGGAAGAGGACGCGCTCGACGATCGTGTCCAAGGGCATCTCCGCCGGGCGCGGCAACAACACGTACCGCGGCCAGGTGAAAGTGCTGAAGAAGGCCCAGGGCGCGCGCAACTATACGCAGTGCGATTCGCTTCTGATCGGCGACCGCTGCGCCGCGAACACCTTCCCCTACATCGAGGTGCAGAACCCCGACGCGAAGGTGGAGCACGAGGCCTCGACGTCGAAGATCAGCGAGGAGCAGATCTTCTACTGCAAGCAGCGCGGCGTTTCGACGGAGAACGCGATCAACATGATCGTGAACGGGTTCTGCAAGGAGGTCTTCCGCGAGCTGCCGATGGAGTTCGCGGTGGAGGCGCAGAAGCTGCTCGGAATCAGCCTGGACGGATCGGTCGGGTAACAACATTCACGCGGGCGCGGGGCATGCCCCGCGCCCGCGGTCAGCAAGGAGAGGGACGACATGCTGGAAGTGAAAGATCTGCAGGCGGCGGTGGCGAAGAAGCCCATCCTCAAGGGTCTGAGCCTGTCGGTGAAGGCCGGCGAGGTGCACGCGATCATGGGTCCGAACGGATCGGGGAAGAGCACGCTCGCGCAGGTGCTCGCCGGGCATCCTTCCTACGAGGTGACGGGCGGCACCGTGACGTACGAGGGGAAGGACCTGCTGGCGATGTCGCCGGAGGATCGCGCGAAGGACGGGATCTTCCTGGCGTTTCAGTATCCCGTCGAAATCCCGGGCGTTTCCAACTCCTACTTCCTGCGCGCCGGCTATAACGAGATCCGCAGGCACCGCGGCGAACCCGAGGTCGACGTCATGGACTTCAACAAGCTGCTGAAGGAAAAGTCCAAGGTCCTGCACATCGACGAGAGCCTCCTCAACCGGCCGGTGAACGAGGGCTTCTCAGGCGGCGAAAAGAAGCGCAACGAGATCTTCCAGCTCGCCGTCCTCGAGCCGAAGCTGGCGATCCTCGACGAGACTGATTCCGGGCTCGACATCGACGCCCTGCGCGCCGTCTCCGACGGCGTGAACCGCCTGCGCTCGAAGGACCGCGCGTTCATCGTCGTCACGCACTACCAGCGGCTGCTCAATTACATCGTCCCGGATTTCGTCCACGTGCTTTCGGCGGGGCGGATCGTGAAATCCGGCGGGAAGGAGCTGGCGCTCGAGCTCGAGAAGCGCGGCTACGACTGGGTGAAGGCACCGGAGGCGGCGGAGGCCCGATGACCACGGCGACGGCGGGGACGGTCGCGACGGGCGGATGCTGGCCCGCGCACCTCGAGGCGTTCGAGAAGAGCGCCGCGTTCCGGCGTGTACCGTGGGCGCTCGACCTGCGGAAGACGGGGCTCGCGTCGTTCCGCGAATCCGGGTTTCCGACCCCTTCCGACGAGGAATGGCTCTACACGAGCGTGGAGCCGATCACGTCGAACGCGTTCCGGCAGTCGCTGGCGCCGAACGTCGACGGTCTGGTCGCGAACCACGCGGCGCGGTTCACGTTCGGGCTGAAGGGGGGGCCCCGGCTGGTGCTGGTCGACGGGTTTTTCTCGCGGGAACTGTCATCGTTCGAGGGGCTGCCCGAGGGAGTGATCGCGGGGAGTCTCGCGGAGGCGATGGAGTCGCACAGCGACCTGGTCGAGCCTCGCCTCGGCCGCCTCGCGCGCCCCGGCTCCACGTCGTTCGTGTCGCTCAACACAGCCCTTTTCCAGGACGGCGCCTTCCTCTACGTCCCCCCCGGCCGCGTCGTCGACGCGCCCATCCTGGTGTTGCACCTCTCGCACGCCTCCTACGTCGCCAGCCACCCCCGCCACCTGTTCGTGCTCGGCGAGGGCGCGCAGGCGTCCGTCGTCGAAGCGTGGGCGTCGCCTTCCTGCGACCTGTACTTCACCAACGCGGTCACCGAGGCCGACGTCGCCCGCGGCGCCGCCCTCAGGTCCGCCCGGATCGAGGCGGAGAGCGGCAACGCCTTCCAGATCGCCTCGACCCAGGTGCGCGTCGCGGAAGGCGGCTTCTACCAGTCGGACGTCGCCGTCACGGGCGCGGAATTCTTCCGCCACGACCTGGGCGTCCGTCTCGAGGGCGAGCGCGCCGAGGCGCGGCTGTTCGGCCTCTCCGTCGCCAGCGGCCGCCAGCACGTGGACCACCACACGGTCATCGACCACTCGAAGCCGAACTGCCCGAGCCGCGAGTACTACAAGGCCATCCTCACCGGCCGATCGCGCGTCGTGTTCAACGGCAAGGTCTTCGTCCGCCAGGATGCCCAGAAGACCGACGCCAAACAGACCAACAAGAACCTCCTCCTCTCGGAAGACGCGCGCGTGGACACCAAGCCGCAGCTCGAGATTTTCGCGGACGACGTCAAGTGCACGCACGGCGCGACGGTGGGGCAGCTCGACGAGGACATGGTCTACTACTGCCGCACGCGCGGGCTCTCGCCCGAGGTCGCCCGCGGCATCCTCACGTACGCGTTCGCGAGGGACGCCCTCCAGCACTTCGCCATCCCCGCCGTCCGCGAGCACATCGACCAGTCCCTCTACCAGCGCCTCCTCGACGCGGGCAGGTTCGCGTGACGGCGGTCGCCCCGGCCCCGGCGAAGCCGCTCGCGCCCTCGGCGCCCGACTGGGCCCGCATCCGCGCGGACTTCCCGACCCTGCGGCAGACGATCCGGGGAAAGGCGCTCGTCTACCTCGACAACGCCGCCACCTCCCAGAAGCCGCAGTGCGTCATCGACACCATCCGCCGCTTCTACGAGGAGCAGAACTCCAACATCCACCGCGGCGTGCACCTGCTCTCCGAGAAGGCGACGCTGGCCTACGAGGAGGCCCGCCTCAAGGTCGCCCGCTTCATCCACGCCCCCGACTCCCGCGAGATCGTCTTCACGCGCGGCGCGACCGAGGCGATCAACCTGATCGCGCAGACGTGGGGCCGGACGCACGTGGGCAGGGGCGACGAGATCCTCGTGTCGCAGATGGAGCACCACTCGAACATCGGTCCCTGGCAGCTCCTCCGCGACCAGACGGGCGCGACCCTTCGCGTCATCCCGATGACGGACGCCGGGGAGCTGGAGATGGGGGAGTACGAGAAGCTCCTGTCGCCGCGGACGAAGATCGTGTCGGTCCTCCAGGTCTCCAACGCCCTCGGAACCGTCAATCCCGTGAAACGCATCACCGAGCTCGCCCACCGCGCGGGCGCGGTCGTGCTCATCGACGGCGCGCAGGCCGTCGCGCACCAGCCCGTCGACGTCCAGGACATCGGCTGCGACTTCTACGTCTTCAGCGGCCACAAGATGTGCGCCCCCACGGGCATCGGCGTCGCCTGGGGACGCTTCGCCCTCTGGGACTCTCTTCCCCCCTGGCAGGGCGGCGGCGACATGATTTCCTCGGTGAGCTTCGAGAAGACCACGTACAACACCGTGCCGCTCCGATTCGAGGCCGGCACGCCGAACATCGAGGGGGCGATCGGCCTCGGCGCCGCGGTCGATTACCTGACGTCGATCGGGATGGAGAACATCTCGAAACGCGAGCAGATGCTGCTCGCGCGGCTCGAGGACGCCATCCGGCGCGTGCCGGGCGCCCGCATCGTCGGCACCGCCCGGGAGAAGGCCGGGGTGGCGTCGTTCGTGCTCGAAGGAATCCACCCGCATGACATCGGGACGATCGCCGACCGCGACGGGATCGCGCTCAGGACCGGCCACCACTGCGCGCAACCCGTCATGACCCGGCTGGGCATCGCCGCGACCGCGCGCGCGTCCGTCGCGTTCTACAATACGCCCGAGGAAATGGACGCTGTCGAACCAGCGCTGCGCAGGGTCATCGAGGTGTTCAGGTGATTGGAAGGGCAACTTCAAACGGGCAACTTCAACTTTCAAGTAACTTCAAGAAGACAACTTCAAACGACAATTGGGCGCGGTCATTCGGCGCCCCCTTCAGTCCCCGGGCAGCCCGTTGCCCTTCGAAGTTGTCCTTCTGGAGTTGCTTGAAAATTGAAGTTCTCAGTTTGAAGTTGCAGAGAATCCAGCCTCCCAACCCTTGATAACTCAGGTACATTCCTCCCCATGTCCGATCTCGGCGACCTCTACGGCGAAGTCATCCTCGACCACTGCAAGCACCCGCAGAATTTCCGCGCCCTGACCGACTCCACCCACCGGTCCGCCGGCGCGAATCCGCTCTGCGGCGACAACCTGCTGCTCTTCGTGAAGATGGCCGGCGACCGCATCGCGGACATCGGGTTCCAGGGGAACGGCTGCGCGATTTCAAAGGCCTCGGCGTCGATCATGACGCAGGCGGTGAAAGGCCGGACGCGGGCGGAGGCGGAGGCGCTGTTCCGGCAGTTCCACGAGATGATGACGCGGCCGGCGGGGACCGCGGTGGACGGGGAGAAGCTCGGCAAGCTCGCGGTCTTCTCGGGCGTGGCGGAGTTCCCGGTGCGCGTGAAATGCGCGACGCTGGCGTGGCACACGCTGGAAGCGGCGCTCAAGGGGACGGGGGAGACGGTCAGCACAGAGTAGCTTCGCGGGCCCGCGCCTCTCCGGGGGGAAAGGCCGCAGGCCCGCGAGCTTCCAGATCACCTCCGCGCTGCGGTCGTGGGGGCCGCGGCTGCGGGCGTCTCCTTCCGCGGCGTGCGCGGACGCGTGACCGCCTCCAGCGCGTGAAGGACCTCGGCGGGAGAGATCCCGCCCTTGCTGCCTTCCCGCGGGTCCCGGGCTGCCTGGATGACGTCGCTGATCGAGATCATCCCGGACAGTTTCCGGTTGTCGTCCACGACGGGGAGCCTGCGCACCGAGTGCTGCGCCATCGCGGCGAGGACCGAACGCACGTCCTCCGCGGGGCGGCAGGTCACGCAGGTGGCACCCATGACGTCGCCGACGCGGATCTCGCTGGCCAGCTGCCGCCGCGTCGCACCGGCGATGCAGATGTCCCGGTCCGTCACCACGCCGATCACTTTGTTCTCCGCGTCCACGACGGGAATGACGCCGCAGTCGCTCTCCCACATCATCCGGGCGGCGGAAGCGAGGTCCGTGTTGCGGTCGCAGCAGCGGACGTCCTTCGTGCAGATTTCGGATACCAGCATGGAAGTTCCTCCTTTCCTCCGTGAATCCCGCGGAGGCGCCGGCTCCCTCACCGGAGCCGGAAAACGCCCTCCCGCGGGCGGGAATGCCGATGGGTTTTCCTGGGGTGGGTCATGCGAGGGTGCGGGGCCGAGGTGGCCGGGAACGGCGCCCGGCGGGATGACGCGTGCGGACGAGGCCTGAGAGCGTGAGAAAAATTCGATCAACGGTGCGGTCGGACCTCGCTCGCTCGCCCCGACCGCTCCTGCGAGCGAGTTCTTTCGCGCTCTCAGGAAGTGCTTTGCCTCCCAGAGTTTGAGACAAAATCAGGCTGGCCTGCTCAGGCGTTTGATATGGGGACGGAGTCGGCCGGCTCGTCCGGTCCTGGCCAACCGTGGGCCTCTCTGCCGGCCGACGGAGCATCCCACATCAAACGCTTTAGAGGTCCAGACCGGTTTTGTCTCAAACTCTGATGCAGCCCGGAGAACGAGTTCTATACGACATTTCCGACGGATGGATTCCGATTCATTTCGGCGGGGGAGCCGGTTCCGGGACGGCAAGTGTCGCCTCCGCGTCCGCACCCCACGCGCGCGCGATCGTCGTCACCACGACCCCGTCGGAGTACTCGAAGACCATCTTCGCGATCGCGCCCGAATCGCCGGGCTCCCCTTCCCAGGCGAGCCGGTCGCGCGTCACGCGCCGCGGGAATGGAATCTCCTTCGCCATCCAGCGCGTCCAGCGGTATGTCTCCCGGTCCTTCTCGCCGCCGCCCGCCGGCGTCTCCGTGACCTCGCAGACCAGCTTCACGCACTCCAGTTCCCGGTCCCCGATTTTCAACGTCTCCCTCGACACCGTTCCCTTTCCCTCGCGCACCGGCGGTTTCGGGGAACGGCCCCTGGGCGCGTCGACGGGTTCCCCCGCGCCCCCACACTTCCCGTGCCAGTACCGCCGGATCGAGCCGTCCGCGCGCGCGGCCTCCACGAGCCACGTCGAACCCTCCGGTCCGGCCTGGTCCCGGTCAGTCTCCACGCGGATCGTCTCCTCGCCGCCGCCGACGCACGCCAGCCGGTAGCTCCAGCGCTCCTCCTTGCCCTCCTTCGAACGCAGCGAGCAGTCGTACTCGACCCATTCGCCCTCGCGGACTCCCCGCAGGTCGAACTCGGCGAGCAGGGCCGGATCCGGACGCGGCTTCTTCGGCTCGGGAGTCGCAAGCGATGCCAGGGCGAAGACCAGGAGGACGGCGTGCGGGCGCATAGGTCTCTCCGTATCCGGAACCCGCCGGCAGTGTGCCTCCCCGGGCGCCCCTCCGCCAGATCTGCCGGACGCCCTCGGCCGCCGCTATACTCCGGGCTCATGACCCGCGAGGAAGACCTGCTCTTCGGACTCATCGCACTCGACATGGACCTCCTCTCGAAGGAGCAGTTCCTCGACGCGGCCCGGCTCTGGATGGAATACGAGGGAATCTCCTTCGAGCGCCTGCTGGCCGACCAGGGACTCCTCAGCCAGGCCCAGCGCGACGAAGTCCGCGGCCTCGCCGCCGCGCGGTGCCTCGAACGCGCCGACACGCCCCTCCTCCCCAGCGATCCCGTCTGCGTCTTCGCGCGCCCCCGCGAGGGACGCTACGAATTCGTGGGGGAGATCGGAAGAGGCGGGCTGGGCAGGGTCTTCGAGGCCGTGGACCGGGACCTCAAGCGCGAGGTTGCCCTCAAGCTGCTCCTGCGCGATACCTCGGGGCCCATGGCGCAGAGGTTCGCGCGGGAGGCGGAGCTCACGGCCCGCCTCGAGCACCCGAACATCGTTCCCGTCCATGAGTTCGGACAGCTCCCGGATCCCGAGGGACGCCCCAGCCTCTTCCTCAGCATGAAACGGATCCGCGGCCGCAACCTCAAAGCGTTGATCCGCGACCTGGCCGCCCGGGAGCCCGCGACGACCCAGGCGTATTCGCGCGTGAGGCTCCTCGTGATCTTCCAGGAAATCTGCCGCGCCATCGCGTTCGCGCACAGCCGCGGCGTGCTCCACCGCGATCTCAAACCCTCCAATATCATGATCGGCGACTTCGGCGAAACCCTCCTCGTCGACTGGGGACTCGCAAAACGGATCGGCGAGCCGGAAGAACGCATCCGCAAGTCCGGCGCGCCCGCCGCCACCTCCCCCGCGGGCGAAGACCTGACCGCGCTCACCCTCCAGGGCGATGTGATCGGCACACCGGCGTACATGTCCCCCGAACAGGCCCGCGGCGAACTCGACGGACTCGACGTCCGGACCGACGTCTACTCGCTCGGAGCGATCCTCTACGAAATGCTCACGCTCCGCCCTCCCCTCGCGGGCGCCGACGTCGACGAAGTCCTCACCCTCGCGCGCGCGGGCGCCGTCCCCGCGCCCTCATCCGTCCCCGGCGTCGCCCGCATCGCGCCCGAACTCGAGGCCGTCTGCCTCCGCGCCATGGCCTTCCGACGCGAAGACCGCTACCCCTCCGCCCGCGCCCTGCTCGAAGACGTCCAGCTCTTCCTCGACGGCGTCAAGGAACACGAACGCCGACAGGCCGAAGCCGCAGGTCGCATCGAAGCCGGCCGCGCATGGTTCGCGCGGTTCCGGGACCTGCGCGGCGAAATCGAGGCGCAGGAAACCGCGGTCCGCGGCTGGCAGGACCGCATCCCGCCGCACCTGCCCGTCGAGGCCAAACGCCCGCTCTGGGACGCCGAAGCGCGCCTCAGGGCGCTTCAGGAAGAACGCATCGACGCCTTCTCGAAAGCGAGCGCCGAATTCGGCCAGGCGCTGGCCGTGGATCCTTCTTCGGGGGAAGCGGCCGACGGCAACTGCGACCTCTATGTCGAGCGGTTCCTGGAGGCGGAGAAGAAGCGGGACCGCGACGAGATGCGGTTCAACCGGAACCTCGTCGCCCAGCACGATCGCGAGGGGAAGCACGGGGCGCGGCTCGAGGCGCCGGGACGCCTGTCGATCCGCGCGTTCGGCTACGCGTGCGACTGCCTGCGGCCGGTGAGAAACGCGGAATGGCGCGTCGACATCGCGGAGTCCTGCACGGTCCCCTGGCTCGACGGCCGGCCGCTTCCCGGCGAGCCCCTCACGGACCGGCACAGGCCGGTTCCCGAGGTGCGGATCTTCCCCGCGGGCGAGCGATGGGGGCACGTCCGCAACTGTCCGCGGCGGGAAGTCGAGGGAATGGAAGTCGCGATCGCGAAGTACGAAGAGCGGGACAAGCGGCTCGTCCTGGGCGCCGAAACCGTCCTCGGGCGAACCCCCCTTCTCGACGCGGTTCTTCCGCGTGGGTCCTACCATTGCCGGCTCGGCACCGTCCGGTTTCCCGTCCGGATCGACCGCGCGGGGGCCTGGTCCCAGGACGTCAATCTCTACCGGCCCGGCGAAATCCCCGCGGGATTCTGCTGCGTCCCCGCCTCTTCCTACATCTTCGGCGGCCGCCATGCCGGAGGGCGCGAAGAGGAGACGAAGCACGCCGGGGACCTCTTCGTGGCCCGCTTTCCCCTCACTTTCGCCGACTGGCTGGAGTTCCTGAACGACCTGGCGGAGGCGGGCCGCGGGGACGAGGCGCGCGCGCGGCAGCCGCGCGAGGGGGACGCGAAGTTCCTGCGCGAGGTGGCGGGCCGGTTCGGGATCCGCGACGTCGCGGCCGGGTATCCGGTGATGGGCGTCTCGTGGACCGACGCGCTGGCGTACGTCGCGTGGCGCTCGCGGCGGGACGGGCGCGTCTACCGGCTGCTGCACGAGGAAGAATTCGAGAAGGCGGCGCGTGGGGTCGACGGCCGTGCGTACCCGTGGGGCGACGAATACGACGCGACGTATTCGAACACGACGAATTCGCACGGAGAGGGGCCGCACGTCACCCTTCCCGGCTCCTTCCCCGCGGACGAGTCCCCCTACGGCATCGTGGATCTCGGCGGCAACATGCCGACCTGGTGCTGGAACGCGCTGGAGGCGCCCTGGCGCGCCTGGAGCGCCATTCGTGGCGGAGCCTGGGGCTACGCCCGCTCGCTCGCTGCGCTCGCCGACCGGCGCGGCGACGTGCGCACCGCGGTGAGCCGTCTCCTCGGCGTCCGTATTTGCTGTTCCCCCGCGAGCGTGTGAAGCGGGCGATCGCCGTCAAGCGGTCGGACCTCGCCCGCTTCACCCGCTCGCGGGGGACGAACGGCCGGTGATCGCGTGCCCGGTTTTACCGGCGCGCGGGCGCCGTCCCGAGGTTAAATGGGGACATGTCCTTCGACCCCGTGCGCGTCCGCGCCGAGTTCCCGATCTTCTCGCGAAAGATCCGCGGGAAGGAGATTGCGTACCTGGACAGCGCCGCGACGTCGCAGAAGCCGGCCGCCGTCATCGACGCGATGGACGCCTTCTACCGGGAGCACAACTCGAACGTCCATCGGGGGGCGTACGTGCTGTCGGAGGAGGCGACGGCGATGTTCGAGGAGACGCGCGGGAAGGTGGCGAAGTTCATCGGGGCGCCGTCCGGCGACGGGATCGTGTACGTGCGGAACACCACGGAGGCGATCAACCTCGTGGCGTGCGCCTGGGGGCGGAAGTACCTGAAGGCGGGCGACGAGATTCTGCTGACCGAGATGGAGCACCATTCGAATTTCGTCCCGTGGCACCAGCTCGTGAAGGACAAGGGGCTGGTGCTGCGGCACATCCCGATCACGGATGAGGGGCGGCTCGACCTCGCGGCGCTCGACCGCGTCCTGACGAAGAAGACGCGGCTCGTCTCGATCTGCCACGCCTCGAACGTCCTCGGCACGATCAATCCCGTGGCGGAAATCACGGCGGCGGCCCACCGCGCCGGCGCCCTCTGCCTCGTCGACGGCGCCCAGGCCGTTCCGCACATGAGGGTCGACGTCGCCGCCATCGGCTGCGACTTCTACGCGTTCAGCGCCCACAAGATGTGCGGCCCGACCGGCATCGGCGTCCTCTGGGCACGTCCCGAGCTCCTCAAGGACATGGACCCGTTCATGGTTGGCGGCGAGACCATCGTCGAAGTCCACCTCGATCACTCCACGTTCCGCGACCCCCCGCACCGCTACGAGCCCGGCACGCCCGCCATCGCCGAAGTCGCCGGCCTCGAAGCCGCCATCGCCTGGCTCGAGAAAACCGGGATCGACGCCGTCCACGCCCACGAGGCCTCCGTCACCGCCTACGCCCTGAAACGCCTCCTCGAAATCCCCCGCCTCACCTTCTACGGCCCCCGCACCGGCCCGCGCGGCGGCGTCGCCTGCTTCACCCTCGACGACCTCCACCCCCACGACCTCGCCACCTGCCTCGACCAGGACAACGTCTGCATCCGCGCCGGACACCACTGCGCCCAGCCCCTCATGCGCCGTCTCGGCGTCGTGGCTACTGCGCGCGCCAGCTTCTACGTGTATACTTTGCCCTCCGAAATCGACCGCCTGATCGAGTCCCTCAACCGCGCTAGGGAGTTCTTCGGATGTCGCTAGAAAGCCTGTACCAGGAAATCATCATGGAGCATTTCAAAGCTCCCCGGAACCGCGGCGAAATCACCACGCCCGACGTCTCCATCTCCATGAACAACCCCTTCTGCGGCGACGAAATCACCCTCCACCTCTCCCTCCAGAACGGCAGGATCGCCGACGTCAAGTTCCGCGGCCGCGGCTGCGCCATCTCCCAGGCCTCCGCCTCCCTCATGACCGAACTCTTCAAGGGCCTCCCCCTCGCCAACGCCTCCACCTTCGCCTCCACCTTCAAGAAAATGATGCGCGGCGAGGCCAAGTCGAACGAAACCGAGCCCCTGGGCGACCTCGTCGCCCTCGAAGGCGTCCGCAAATTCCCCGTGCGCGTGAAATGCGCGCTGCTCGCGTGGAGCGCGTTTGAAGAGGGCGTGAAGGGGAAGAAATAAGGGCGAACCCGCTTAGCTCTGACGCGCTACGACCGGAGGTGGCCCCAGGTGGAGTTTCGTTACTCTCCGAAGCGGTTGTGGCTTTTACCGGTACTCGCCTGCGTGTTTCTTGCGGGCGCGACGGCTCGATTCGTACTCGAGTACCGCGACGGCAGGCTCAGCGCCTGGGATGTCGCATCCGATGGGCTGTTCGCAGCCCTCAGCATCTTCATGGCGCTTGTGTGGCTTCGCCTTCGAAATTCGTCGTGGGTCGTTCGCCTGACACCTGGGGGAATTCGCATTCGCGGTTGGCAGCGCGAAGAAACACACAAATGGGACGACCTTGCTGATCTGGCGGCAGCGAGATCGGCAGGCCAGGAAAAGGGTTCGGTGCCCATGCCGTGGGGGGCTCACTTCAGCAGCGCGTGGAATGCGCCGTGGCTGGACATCGGCAAGCGTTGGGTCGTCAATGGCGAGACTCTTGATGCGATTGTCGCCTTTTATGTCGCGAACCCCGGGAATCGGTCGGAACTGGACGACCCGCAGGCCTGCGCCGCGCGGCTGACGGAGATCCGGAGCGGAAACGAACGGCCCCTCGCGAGGCCGCCCGTGTGAGCGATTTCGGCTACTTCTTCTTCTCGGTCATATCCTCGTTGAACCGGTCCTTGTTCTTGCGCCACCAGGTGTCGGCCTCGCCGGGCAGGCTGTTGAACGTCTGGCCGGTGAGCGTCCTGAGGCCGCCGGAGATGGCGGAGTAGGGGGCGGAGTGGATGCCGTTGCTGCAGCCCATGCCGATGCCGACCTGCTGCTTGTAGAGGTTGAGGAGGGCTTCGACGGCGGCCTTGTGCTTGAGCCCGGCGAGCGTGTTGATCGCGGCCACGGCCAGGTCGGATTCCTTCTCGTCCTTGAGAGGGACGCGCTTGTCGGCGAATTCGGAGACGATGGCGACGGAAGTGACGTGGTTGATGCCGCCGATCGCCTTGAAGATCGCCTTCGCGACTTCGGGCCTTTTCAGGTTGGCGTTGAGGGACATGTGGAGCGCGCGCGCGGCCGGTTCGAGACCCTTCATGCGGCCCAGCGCGCCGGCCGCGGCGATGCGGACCGCGTCGTCGGCATCGTTCATCGCGAGGCTGGCGGCGCCGGCCGTGATCGCGTGCGGGCAGCCGCCGGCGGCCTCGAGCGCGGCGATCTTGGCGGCCGCATCCGGGCCCTTGAGCGCGACCTTCACGGCCTCGGCTTTCGCCTTGGCGTCATCGTCCGACGGTTTCGGCGCGGCGTCCTCGGCGAGGACGGGAATCGTGACGGCGAGGAAAAGTGCGGCGAGTGCGCGCAATGTCATCGTCGGTCTCCTGTCAGTATTCCCCTGTTGTGATACGCGGGGGGGCGGGACGATCTTCCAGGGAAACGGCCTGAATCAGATCCCGCAGGATCGGCGTGGGGCCCGGCCGTGCGATCGGATCCGCGAAACGAGTAACGAGAAACGATGAACGAGGAACGATGCGCCTGAATCGGAACCCCTCGGGCCTCTATCGCCCCACCGCAACCGCAAACACCTCCCGCGCCCCCATTTCCTTAAGCGCCCGCGCGCAGTCGCTCGCCGTCGCGCCCGTCGTAATAACGTCGTCCACGAGCAGGATCCTCTTCCCCGAAAAATCCGGCGCCGGCCGGAGCCACCGGCGGTTCGGCGCGAACAGCCCTTCCGAGTTCGCAAGCCTGCCCCCGCGGGTGAGGAAGGCCTGCTTGAAGGCCTTTCTCAGACGCCGAAGCGCCTTCGGGTACAGCGGCTTCCCGAGGCGGCGCGCGACGGGTTCGGCGAGGAGTTCCGCCTGATTGAATCCGCGCGTGAGGAGCTTGCGGCGCGAGAGCGGGACCGGGACGACGGCGTCGACGCCGCGAAATTCGCGATCGGCCATGTCTGCGAGTAGGTCTCCCAGGGGGCGGGCGAGGTGCGGCTCGCCGCCGAGCTTGAAACGCCGCACGAGCGCGCGCAGGAGTCCGGTGTAGCGCGCGGCGCCGCGGGCGCGGTCGAAGGCGTAGCGGGTCTCGCGGCAGTCCTTGCAGGCCACGCCGGGGGCGCGGAGGAAGCGTCCGCAGCGGCCGCAGGTGGGGCCGTCGCTGGCGAAGATTTCGAGGTGGCAGGCGTCGCAGAAACCCTCGGCGGCGCGCGCGCCGCAGGACATGCAGACCGGCGGGTAGAGAAGCTCGACCGCCGCGCGGCCCGCTTCCAAAACAAGACGGGCCGGCCAGAGGCCGGCCCGCCAGGGAATCTCCACTCTGTTACTTGCCGCCGGTGAGCTTGGCAGCACCTTTCTTCACCGCCTTCTTGCCCGCGTCGTCGGCCTTCGCCGAACCTTCGACCTTGGCGGCGAGGCGCGCCGGGTCGAACACCGAACCGCCGGGTGTCACGCCGTCGAGCTTCTTCGCCCACGCGTCCGTCTTCTCGCCCGAGAGCGCGGCGGCGCAGATGCGGAGGAACAGCTCGACTTCCTTGTTCTGGCGCGGCCATTTCTCGAGCACGCCGATCAGGTTCCTGGCGTTCTCGGTCTGGTCGGCGAGCAGGTAGGCCTCGGACAGCTTCCGGTAGATGTCGAGACTGACGTGCTGCTTGCGCGCCTCGGTCAGCGTCGCGATCGCCCGGTCGACGTCCCCGCCCGCGAGCGCCTTCTCGGCGTACGCGAGGTAGTACTCGGCGGAATTCTCTTCCTTGACCGCCAGCCACCCCTCGTCCAGGTTCCCGCCCGTCAGCGCGAGGCCGACCTGGGCCCTGCGGTAGTTGCGTCCCAGCGACTTCGCCTGGTCGAGCGCCTGCTTGTAGTGGCCGTTGGCGGCGGATTCGTCGCCGCTCAGGCGCGCGATCTCGCCGAGGTAGAAATGCGCCCGGGGAGACATCCCCATGTTGGCGTCGAGCGCGGCCTGCTGCGACTCGACCGCAAAGCCTTTAAGCTCCGCATCCTCCGGCGCCTCGCGCCAGAGTTCGTAGCAGACCATCGCCTGGTCTTCGATGTTGTCGATGCAACTGATGACCGCGTTCAGGCCGCGGCACACCCGCCGCGCGAGGTGCGGCTCCTCCGGCGTGCAGAGGCCCCACTCGTGGTCGCACTCGACATCCCCGATCTCGTAGGTCTCGAGCATCAGGAACGTCAGCAGCGCGTCGCGCACCATCTTCGTGTAGTCCTTGCCGCCCTGCTTCTCGGCCTTCAGGTAGCCGATGTTGAGCCACGCATACTTGTGTTCCGGCTCGAGGCGGACGGCTTCTTCGTACTCCTGAAGCGCCGTGGTCTTGTCGCCGGCGGCCATGGCCTTCTCGGCGAGCTCGTAGTGCGTGGGTTCGTGCGGCGTGCGACAGCCGGCCAGCGCGAGAACCGCGGCGCCGGCGAGCGAGAGTAACGGCGTGCGCATGGCGATCTCCTGAACTCCGCCCCCGCTGGCATTCTGCGCGAGGGGAGGAGGAGATTCAAGCGCGAACAATTCCGAGGCCGGACGGCGGTGCCGGCGGAGCCATAAGCCAGAAGCCATAAGCCATAAGCGGGAAGCCCTAACCCGGGCCGACTCAGATCCACGACTTGGAGTTGAACCTCTGTGATTTGGGAGTTTACTTGGCCCTTGGGCATGAGCGCTTCCCCCGGCCGGGCCTATTTCTTGGCCCGCCACTTCAGGAACGCCTCGACGAACGGCTCCAGCTTCCCGTCCAGCACCGCCTGCACGTTCCCCGTCTCGACGTCCGTCCGGGCGTCCTTGACGAGTTGGAAGGGATTCAGCGTGTAGGAGCGGATCTGGCTTGAGCTGCCGAAGCCGATGCGGCCCTTCTCGCCGCGCGCGGCGTCGACTTTCGCGCGCCGCTCCTCCTCGCGCCGCGCGGCGAGCTTGGTCGCGAGGTATTTCATGGCCATCTTGCGGTTGAGGGGCTGCGAGCGCTCGTTCTGGCAGGCCACGATGATGCCCGTCGGCAGGTGAGTGAGCCGCACCGCGCTGTCCGTCACGTTGACGTGCTGGCCCCCGGCGCCGCCGGAACGGTACGTGTCGACCTTGAGGTCGCGCTCGTTGATCTCGATCTCGACTTCGTCGAATTCGGGGGTCACGTCGACGGAGGCGAACGCCGTCTGCCGCCGGTGGGCGGCGTCGAACGGGGAGATGCGGACGAGGCGGTGGACCCCATGCTCCCCCTTGAGCGTGCCGTACGCCCAGGAGCCGCGCACCTCCAGCGTCGCGCTCCGGATTCCGGCTTCGGGATCCTCCAGAACGTCGATCAGCGTCGCGGAAAGTCCGGCACGCTCGCAGTAGGCCTGGTACATCCGCAGGAGCATCCGGGCCCAGTCGCAGGCGTCCGTCCCCCCCGTGCCGGCCTGGATGGCCATGAAACAGTCGCGCGGATCGTTTTCGTCCGTGAAAAGCGTGCGGAGCTCGAGCGCCTCGAGGTCTCTTGCGGCCCCGTCGAGATCGGCGCCGACCTGTTTGAGCGTCCCCGCGTCGCCCTCGGCCTCGGCCAGCTCCGCCAGCTCGGCCGCGTCCGCCGCGGCCTTCGTGACCGCCTCGACCGGATCCAGCAGCCCCTTCAGCGCCTTCAACTGCACGACCTTCTTCTGCGCGGACTCCGCATGATTCCAGAACTCCGCGGCGCCCATCTCCTTCTCGATCCTGTCGAGCTCTTCCTTCTTCCGGACCAGGTCAAAGAGAGTCCCGAAGCGCGTTGATGCGGGCCTTCATGTCCTGTGCACGTCTCAGTGTCTCGCCCATCGGGTGCTCCTTCAGCTGACGGATTGTCCGGATTTTGAACCTAACGTCGCGCGACGGTCATTTTTCTTTTTTTTTTCGAGCCGGAAGGGGGCTTGGGCTTCCGGGGCTTGTCGCCGGCGAGGACGCGCACTTCGTTGCAGACCAGGTCCCCGATCCGGTCGCAGGGCATGGCTCCCGCCTGGAGGGAGGGAATCCGGTGCGAAGCGAGCAGGCCGCCGACCGCCTTCTCGACGAGCGCCGCTTCCTCGTGCCGTCCCACGTGGTCGAGCAGCATGCCCATCGCGTTGATGGCGGCGAGGGGATTGGCCTTGTTCTGGCCCTTGTACTTGGGGGCCGAGCCGTGGATGGGCTCGAACATGGACACGCGTCCGGGGTGGATGTTGCCGCCCGCGGCGATGCCGAGGCCGCCCTGGAGCATGGCGCCGAGGTCGGTGATGATGTCGCCGAACAGGTTCGTGGTGACGACCGTGTCGAAAGATTCCGGGTTCTTGACCATCCACATGGTGCACGCGTCGACATACATCGCATCCTGGGTGACCTGCGGGAATTCCTTCCCCACCTCCGCGAACGTCCGCCGCCAGAGGTCGTGCGCACGGATGGCGTTGGCCTTGTCGACGAGCGAGAGCTTGAACGTCTTCTTCCGCTCCATGCACTTCTGGTAGGCGTACCGGATCACGCGCTCGCAGCCCTTGCGCGTGTAGATCATCTCCTGGATGGCGACCTCGTCGGGCGTGTTCTTCTTCAGGTGTCCCATGATGCCGGCGTACGCGTCCTCGGTGTTTTCGCGGATGACGAGCATGTCGAGATCGGTGATTTTCTTGCCCTTGAGCGGGCAGAGGTCCTCGCTGTAGAGCTTGATGGGGCGGAGGTTGACGTAGAGGTCGAGTTTGAAGCGGAGGGCGCCGACGATGCCGAACTCGAGGAATCCGGCTTCGAAGCGGGGGTCGCCGATGGCGCCGAGGAAGATGGCGTCGAGCTCCCTGATTTCGCTCCAGATGGAGTCGGGGAGGACGATGCCCTTGCCGGGGCCGCCGGTCTGGACGCAGTAATCGGCGCCGTAGGGCCACTCGATGCGTTCGACGTCGAAGCCGCGCAGTTCGCAGAGGGCGTCGAGTACTTTCAGTCCTTCGCGGCAGACTTCCGGCCCGATGCCGTCGCCGCCGAGGACGCCGATCTTGATGGCCATGGAATTCTCCGGGGTCAGGTGGGGGAGGGGATTCTAACCGTGCCTACCTTTCGCGGCCAGCAAACCCCTGAACGCCCGCTTCGTTCATCGTGACCCGTTACTCGTTCAGGTTCGTCGACGCGGAACTTCCTCATGTCAGGCTAGAATCCGGCGGCCATGACTCCCGAAAAAGAGATCCTGATTGCGCTGTTCGCGCTGCGGCTCGGATTCGTGTCGCGGGAAGGACTCGTCGCGGTCGTCAAGTCGTGGGCGCGCGATCCGGCGCGGGGCGTCACGGACCGGCTCACGGACCTGGCGTACCTGCGCCCCGCGCAACTCGAGGCACTGGCGGACCTCGCGGAGGCGGCGATCGCCGCGCACGGCGGCGACGCTTCGCGCGCTCTCGCCGCCGCCCCCGTGGACTGCCTCGCGCAGGAGGCGATTCTCGCCGCCGGGCTTCCCGACGCCGTCGCCTCCGTCGTCGCGCGCATCCAGGCGCTCGATCCCGGGATGTCCGTGATCGTCGCTCCCGACTGGGGCGACCGCTACGAAGTCGGGAAGGAGATCGGCCGCGGAGGCATCGGCCGCATCCTCGAAGCCACCGACCGCGCGCTCGGGCGCGAGGTCGCGCTCAAGACCATCCCCCGCGACCTGCCCCCGGCGGCGGCGGAGAGGTTCCTGCGCGAGGCGAAGCTGACGGCGCGGCTGGACCATCCGCAGGTCGTCCCGGTCTACGACTTCGGCGAAATGCCCGATAAGTCGGGACGCAAGCGGCTCTTTATCTCCATGCGCCGCATCCGCGGCCGCGACCTCGCGCTTCTCCTCCAGCTCATCCGCGACGGCGATGCCGAGGCGGGCCGGAAGTTCACGCGGTTGCGTCTCCTCGTGACGTTCCAGGACATCTGTCTTGGCGTGGCCTACGCGCACTCGAAAGGCGTGATTCACCGGGACCTCAAGCCTTCGAACGTCATGATCGGCGACTATGGCGAGACGTACATCGTCGACTGGGGGCTGGCGAAGGAACGGGGAACGGGCGAACGGGCCGGCGGCTGGGGACTCGCCCCGGAGCCGGCGCCTCCCGGCGAGGAACCGGGGATGCGCTCGGCGCCCACCCTGACCCTCATGGGCGACGTTCTCGGCACCCCCGCCTACATGTCCCCCGAACAGGCCGCCGGCCGGAACGACGAGGTGGACGAGCGAAGCGACATCTATGCGCTGGGCGCGATCCTTTACCACATCCTGACGTTCGGGCCGCCGTGGCGTGGCGAGACCGAGTCCGAGGTGCTCCGCAAGGCGCGCGCGGGCGAGCTCGAGCCGCCGTCGCGCGCGGCGGGGAAGGGGGAGTCGGTACCGCCCGAGCTGGACGCCATCTGCGCCCGGGCGATGGCGCCCCGGCGCGAGGAGCGCTACGCCACCGCGCTCGAGCTGCACCAGGAGGTCCAGGCCTTCCTCGAGGGCACGCGCGAGCGTGAGCGCGCCCGCCGCGAGGCCCGCGAACGGGCGGAAGAAGGCGTGGCGCTGCTCGCGCGCGTGAAGGAGCTGACGGAGGAAATAGCCGCGCAGGAGCTGCGCGTGCGCGCGCTCGACGAGGCGATCGGCGGCCATGAGCCCGTCGAGGCCAAGCGTCCGCTCTGGGACGCGGAGGCGCGGCTCGCGGCGCTTCGGGAGGAACGCATTTCGGCGTTCTCGCAGGCGGATGCGGTCTTCAGCCAGGCGCTGGCGGTGGACCGGCGGTGCGCGGAGGCTCTGGAGGGGAAATGCGGGCTGTTCGTGGACCGGTACCTCGACGCGGAGCGGCATCGGAACCGGGAGGAGATGCTGCTCTGGCGGAAGATGCTGGAGCCGGTCGACCGCGACGGCCGGGCCCGGGGGCGGCTGGACGCGCCGGGGAGGCTCTCCGTGCGGGCGTTCGCGCGCGCCTGCGGGTGTCTCAAACCGGTGCGCGAACCGGGATGGAGGGTGGGGATCGAGCCGGAGACGTCGGTCGCCTGGCGCGACGGCCACCCGCGCCCGGGAGAGCCTCTGAACTCTTCGGATCGCGCGGTGCCGCGCGTCCGCACCTTTCCGGAACGCGCCCGGTTCGGCCACCTCCCGGACTGCGCGCGTTCCGAACCGCCCGATGTCGAAGTTTTCATTTCGCGATACCTGGAACGAGACAAGCGGCTGGTGCCGGATGCCGAACGCTTCCTCGGCATGGCTCCCCTCGAAACGGAGATCCCCCAGGGCTCCTGGCTCCTCACCCTCCGCCCCCCCGCGCCCTGGCGGCCCGTCCGCCTCCCCGTGCTCATCCGGCGCGACGACCGCGCCGCGCAGGACATCTCGTTGTACACGGACGAGGAAGTCCCGCCGGACTTCTGCCAGGTCCCCGCCGGCCCCGGGCTTCAGGGCGGAAACCCCGTCGGCGGCGGTCGCATGTATCCCCGGATCACCGGGGAGTTCTTCGTCGGCAGGTTCGCCGTCACCTGCGCGGAGTACCTCGCCTTTCTGAACGGGCTCGTCGCAGAGGGCCGAAATGACGAGGCCCGCGCGCGCGTCCCTCGCGACACGGAACGCCCCTACTGGAGCGCCGCAGAAGGCGGCTTCCGCATCCCCGCACCCGGCGAAGACCCGCGCTGGGAGTGGGACCCCCAGTGGCCCGTCTTCGGCGTCGACTGGTACGACGCGTGCGCCTTCTGCGACTGGCGCTCGGCGCGCGACGGGCGCGTGTATACCCTTCTCCACGAAGAGGAATACGAGAAGGCCGCGCGCGGCGTCGACGGCCGGGTCTTCCCGTGGGGCAACCACTACGACGGCACATTCGCGCACACCAACGCCTCGCTCGACAACCGCGTGTCCCCTCTTCCCGTCGGCTCCTTCCCGGTCGACGAATCTCCCTACGGCGTGCGCGACCTGGCCGGCGGCGTCTACACGTGGTGTCTGAATTCGCCCGAGAGGCCCCAGCAGCACTGGCGCACTCTTCGCGGCACCAGCTGGTCGAACGCCTGGACCAGCGCCTGGCCCGCCCACCGGCGCGGAAACCCGCCGCGGAACCCGTTCTGGAGCAACGGGCTCCGCCTCGCCTTCCATCCCTGGGCCTGGCCTCAGAATCCGTGAGCGGGGAGGACTGCGGCGGCGTCGGACCTCGCTCGCTGCGCTCCCTCGCCCCGACGCGCGCCTCCGCCCTCCCCGCTCACGGATTCTGAGCGGAACGGCGTCGGCTTGTTCCGTGCTGGATTGGCGCACGCGCGGTTATGATCCTGCGTCTTTTTCCGGAGCCTTGATGCAGGACGCCGATCTCCTCTACGCCGTGCTCGCTCACCAGTCGGGCTGCGCGACCCGCGCGGGCGTCTTCTCCGCGCTCGCGGACCCGGGGCCGATGCGGGAGGCCCTTCTCGCGCGCGCCGCGATCCTCCCGTTCCAGGCGGTGGCGCTCACCCGGCTGGTCGAAGCTTTGACGCAGGCGCACGGCGGGGACCCCGCGGCGGCGCTGCGCTCGGTGCCGGTGGACGCGGAGTTTCTCACGGAGATGCGCCTCGGCGCGGGGATGTCGAGCGAAGAGACCGTCGTGATGGATTCGGCGAGCGCCGCGAGGCCGCCGGCTCCCGGGCCTGCGGAGCTCTCGCGCGGCGACCGCTTCCAGCTCGGCCCCGAACTCGGCCGCGGAGGCCTGGGACGCGTCCTCGAGGCCACCGACCGCGACCTCGGGCGCGAGGTGGCGGTCAAGCTCGTGCTCGACGACCTGCCGGCGCACCTGTCGGCGAGGTTCGCGCGGGAAGCCCGGCTCACGGCGCGGCTCGACCACCCGAACATCGTACCGATCTACGAATTCGGGGAAGTCGCGGGTGCGGACGGGCGGAAGCGGCTGTTCCTGGCGATGAAACGCGTCCGCGGGCGGGACATGGGGGCGGTCCTGCGTGGCCTGGCGTTCGGCGGTGACGCGATGCGTCAAGTCTGGTCGCGGGCGCGCATGCTGGGGGCCTTCCAGAACGTGTGCCAGGCGGTGGCGTACGCCCACTCAAAGGGGGTGATCCACCGCGATCTCAAGCCGGCGAACGTGATGCTTGGGGACTACGGCGAGACGTTCGTGGTGGACTGGGGTCTGGCGCGGGAGAAGGGGGAGGCGGATGAGGAGCCGGCGGCGGGGCCGCCGCGGCGCGTGCACGACGCGCTGACGGGGTCGTCGCGGCTCACGATGGCGGGCCAGGTCCTGGGAACGCCCGCGTACATGCCGCCGGAGCAGGCGGCGGGCAACCTGAAGGATCTCGACGAGAAGAGCGACATCTACTCGCTGGGCGGGATCCTCTACGAGATTCTCGCGCTGCGGCCGCCGTACGAGGGGAAGACCGCGCCCGACGTGCTGGCGGCCGTGCGCGCCGGCCGGCTCGACCCGCCGTCGAAACGCGCGCACCCCGCCGCGGGTCCCGTGCCGCCCGAACTCGATGCCGTCGTCCTTCACGCGATGGCCGTCCGCCCCGAGGACCGGCACACGTCCGCCCTCGACCTGGCCCGCGACGTCCAGCGCTTCCTCGAAGGCATTGCCGAGCGCGAGCGCCGGGCGCGCGAGGCGAAGGAGCGGGCGGCGGAGGGGCGCCGGTTGCTTGGGCGGTTCCGGGAGCTGGGGGTCGAGATCGCGGCGCAGGAGCGGAAGGTGAAGGAAATGTCCGCGGCCGTCCGTTCGCACGAGCCGGTCGAGGCCAAGCGGCCGGTGTGGCGGGAGGAGGCGAAGCGGGAGGAGCTTTCGGACGCGCGCGGGGACGCGCTGGGCAGGGCGCAGGTCGCGTTCGACGCGGCGCTGTCCGCGGACGCGGGGTCGGCAGAGGCGGCGGAGGGGAAGAGCGAGCTGCACGCGGACCTGTTTCTGGAAGCGGAGTCGCGGCAGGACCGGCAGGCGATGCGGCTGCACCGCGCGGCGCTCGAGGCGTACGACCGGAACGGGGTGCAGCGGGCGCGGCTGGACGCGCCCGGGAGGCTGGCATTCCGGGCGTTTGCTTACGCGTGCGACTGTCTCAAGCCGTCGAAGGCGGCGGGATTCGGGATCGACGTTGCGGAGGCGCCGGGTGTGCCGTGGCGCGACGGCCGTCCGCGGCCCGACCTGCCGCTCGCCGACTCGGACTGGCCGGTCCCGGCGCTCGCGCTCCGCCCCGCCGGGACGCGGTGGGGGCACCGGGAGGACTGCGCGAAACGGGAGCTCCGGGCTTCGGTCACGGTGGCGAGGTACGAGGCGCGCGAGAAGCGGCTGGTGCCGGGCGCCGAGCGGCTGATCGGCGTGACGCCGATGGAGTCGATCCCGCTGGAGCAGGGTTCGTGGCGCTGCGTGCTCCGGTGTCCGGGATTCGCGGACGCGGTCGTGCCCGTGTGCATCGAGCGGGCGGGGGAGTGGCGGCAGGACGTGACGCTCTACCGGCCGGACGAGATTCCGCCGGGGTTCGTGCCGGTGGCGGGCGGGCCGTACCAGGCCGGAGGCGCCGGCACCCGGGGCGCGGAGCCGGGCCCGCAGATCACCGAGGACCTGTTCGCCGCGAAGCTTCCCGTCACGACCGGCGAGTACGTCGCGTTTCTCAACGATCTGGCCGCGTCGGGCCGGCTCGAGGAGGCGGCGGCGCGGCAGCCGCGCGAGGGCGCGACGCCGCATCTCCGGCTCGCGGACGGCCGATTCGGGCCCGCCGCCGCCGACGCCGCGGGAGCGCTGCTCGTGTCGCCCGACCTGCCGGTCATGGGCATCTCCTGGCACGACGCCGTCGCGTACTGCGCATGGCGAAGCGCCCGCGAGGGCCGCGTCGTCCGGCTGCTTCACGAGCGGGAATGGGAGAAGGCCGCCCGCGGCACCGACGGCCGCCGCTACCCGTGGGGCGACGAGGACGACGCGACGTTTTCCAACACGAACGAATCGCAGGCCGGAGCCCCGCGCATCGTTCCCGCGGGCTCGTTTCCCGCCGACGAGTCGCCCTTCGGCCTCCGCGACATGGCCGGCAACATGGTCACCTGGTGCTGGAACGCTCCCGACGTCCCGTACCGCGACTTCTGCGCCCTGCGCGGCGGCGGCTGGGATCACACGCGCGTTCACGCCGAGTGCGCGACGCGGCTCGGGTTCTCGCACGCGGGGACGTTCCGGAGGTATGGAATGAGGGTTTGCGTGCCGGTGATGCCCCGCGCGTGAGCGCGGGAACCACAAAGGCAAATCCGCAACTTTCAAGCAACTTCAAACTGTCAACTTCAAAGGTCAATGGCCCCGGACTGGCGGGGCGTCCACCGGGCGATCCAGATCCTGCGTTGGAGTTTGAAGTTGTCCGTTTGAAGTTGCTTGAAGTTGTTAATTTGAAGTTGGAAGTTCCCCCTCCCCTCGCCGCAGAAGCCCGCATATCATCAATCCCATGCCCCCTCCCATGACCCTCACCCAGAAAATCCTCGCCGCCCATGCCATCGGCCTCACCCGCCCGTGGGTCCAGACCGGAGACGTCCTGCAGGTCCGCGTCGACTGGACCATTGCCAGCGAACTCGCCTGGAACGGCATGGACCGCACTTATGAAATGCTCGGCCGCCCCCCCGTCCACGACAAGGACCGCTTCTTCCTCGCCGTCGACCACACCGTCGACCCCGTCACCCTCGCCAGCGACAAGCGCGCCCAGAAACTGACCCAGCTCTCCCGCGAGTTCGCGCGCGAAGCCGGAATCACCCACTTCTACGACGCCAACGAGACCATCCTCCATACCAAGTTCTACCGCGACCTCGTCCAGCCCGGCGAAATCGTCCTCGGCGCCGACTCCCACACGTCGAGCCACGGCGGCATGGGCGCCTTCTCCATCGGCCTCGGCGGCGCCGACATCACCGCCGCCATGGTTCTCGGCACCAGCTGGATCGAAGTCCCCGAGGCCATCGAGGTCGTCTACGCCGGCAAGCCCCCGTTCGGCATCGGCGGCAAAGACGTCATCCTCCGCACCCTCGGCGACCTCGGCCGCAATACCGTCGCCATGGAACGATCCGTCGAATACCGCGGCGAAGCCGTCCGCGACCTCACCACCGACGCCCGCTTCACCATCGCCAACATGACCGCCGAATTCGGCGGCCTCAACGGCATCTTCGAGGCCGACGGCCAGGTCGCCGCCTGGCTCGCGCGCCGCGGGTCCCACAATGACGCAGCGCGTTACTTCCGCGCCGACCCCGGCGCCGTCTACGCCGCCCGCTACGTCGTCGACCTCTCGAAAATCGTCCCCCTCGTCGCCAAACCCTTCAGCCCCGACAACGTCTTCACCGCCGAACAGACCGCCGGCATGCCCCTCGACGGCTGCTTCGTCGGTGCGTGCACCACGACGGAAGAGGAGCTCGTCCTCGCGGCGCTCGTGCTCGAACAAGTCCTCAAGGAACAGAAGCCGGTGGCCTCCACGAAGCGGATCGTGGTTCCGGGCGATCTCGCCATCCAGCGGAACCTGCGCGAGGCGGGGCTCTGGAAGATCTACGAGGAAGCGGGATTCCGCGTGTCGGTGCCCGGCTGCTCGATGTGCCTCGGCGTGGCGAGCGAGAAGGCGGGGAAGGGCGAGACGTGGCTCAGTTCGCAGAACCGGAATTTCCCGAACCGCATGGGCGAGGGCTCGCTCGCGTGGCTCGCCTCGGGCGCGACCGTCGCGGCCTCCGCCGTCTCGATGAAGCTGGCCGACCCGCGGCGGTTCCTCGCGAACGTCGACCGCGAGCGCTACGAGAAACTCCTCCAGCGCGACCGGCGCCGGCCGATCCCCGAAATCGCCGCCGCCGAGCCGGCCCTCGACGTCGTCCCCGCCCACGCCGCCGCCGCTTCGGAAACCGCCGACCGCCCCTGGACCGTCCGCGGCCGCGTCCAGAAATTCGGCGACAACGTCGACACCGACGCCATCATCCCCGGCGAGTTCTGCCACCTCACGAAGCTCGAAGAGCTCGGCGAAAAGTGCTTCCACTTCGTGAAACCCGGCTTCGCCCAGCGCGCGCGCGCCGGCGCCACGATCGTCGTCGCGGGGCAGGGCTGGGGAAGCGGCTCTTCGCGCGAGCAGGCGGTGTGGGCGCTTCAGGGCGCCGGCATCCAGCTTGTCATCGCGCGGAGCTACGCCTTCATCCACAAGCGCAATCTCGTGAACGAGGCGCTTCCGTTCCTGGTCGTGACGGACGACCAGTTCTACCGGGCGGTGGAGGACGGGACGGAGTTGTCCGCGGACATCAACACGGGCGAGATCGAACTGGTTGCCGGTGGGAAGCGGTTCCGCGCGGAGGCGCCGACGGCGATCGTGAAGAGCCTGTTGCGGGAGCGCGGTCTGGTGCCGGCGATCAGGCGGCACGGGGCGCAGGTGTTCGAGCTGCTGGCTGCGGGCGTTTGACGCGGATGGCTGCAGGCGGGCGCGCGGTTCTGCGCTGGGTGCCGGCGGGGCTCTACGCGGCGAATATCTGGGCGCTGTCGAGCCGCGCCGGACAGGGGCCGCTTCCCGTGAACGCGTACCTCCTTCACTTTTTCGGCTACGGGGCGTTCGGGGCGCTGGTGTGGGCGGCGCTGGCGGTTCCGGGTCGCCCGGCGCTGCGTGTGGCGATCGCGGCCGCGGCGATCGCGGGCGCGTACGGGGTGATCGACGAGATTCACCAGTCGTACGTGCCGGGTCGGGTGGCGGACCCGCTGGACGCCGCGGCGGATCTCGCGGGCGCGGCGGTGGCGGCGGGCGGGATGTCGGCGGTGCTGCGGCCGCGGGTGGGGAAGCCCGCGGGCCATGGGAAGGGAAAGGACTGACGCGGAAAGGCGGGGAAGAGGCGCGCGGAAACGCGCGGCCTGTCAATGCCTGTCACCGCCTCCCAGGAACTTCTCCTGCTGGTCGGCGATGTTTGCGATGTACTGGAGCGAGGCGATCAGGTGGGTCGGCGTCGATTCCGACAGCATGATGGTTTCCTGGATGACGTAGTCCTCTCCGTCCACCGCGAGCGAGCCGTAGGCGAGGTTGGCGTTCATGCGGAGCGCCGCGAGGGGGCGCTGACCTTCGAGGTTCTGTGCGGATCCGATTTTCGACCGCAGGCGGGCGAACGCAATCCCGTTCTCCGAGAGCGTCCTGACCTCGACGGTCTGTTTCCGCCCTCCTTTGAGGTCGAGCGTCAGGATCCAGCTCCCGCCGCTCTCGCGGATGTTGATCCACTGACCCTGCTGAACCGTCCTGGTGAGGAGTTCCTTCAGTTCCACCGGGATTCTCCTTCGATCGGGGGGTAAGAAGGGGAGGATACCCTCAAGCGGAAGGTGGAAGCCAGAGTGGAAACCACGGTGGAACGGAAGTGCTCGGCAGAGTCTCTCGCGCGGGCGCGCCGGAACGAGAAACGAGGAACGACGCACGAAGCACGAAGCACGGCCCTTACTTCGTCTCCGCCTCGCCGAACAGCGATCTCTGCAGCGCCTTCGCCGCCGTCGCCTGCCGCGCGAACTTCGGCCTGTCCGCGACCTCGAGCTCCTGGTCTTCGAGCCGCTTCAGGATTTCGCCCGCGCGATCCACAACCGATTTCGGCAGCCCCGCGAGTTGCGCGACGTGAACGCCGTAGGACTTATCCGTCGCGCCCGCGGCGATGCGGTGCGTGAAGACGACCGCGCCTTTGAACTCCCGCACCTGCACGTGATAGTTGCGCAGGCCGGGAAGGTGGCGCGCCAGCTCCGTGAGTTCGTGGTAGTGCGTCGCGAACAGCGTCCGCGCCCCCACGCGGTCGTGCAGGTACTCCGTCACGGCCCACGCGATCGAGAGCCCGTCGAACGTCGACGTCCCGCGCCCGATCTCGTCCAGCACCACCAGCGACCGCGCCGTCGCGTTGTGCAGGATCGCCGACGTCTCCGTCATCTCCACCATGAACGTCGAATTGCCCCGCGCGATCTCGTCGCCCGACCCCACACGCGTGAAAACACGGTCCACCACCCCGATCCGCGCCGACGCCGCCGGCACGAAACTCCCCGCCTGCGCCATCAGCACGATCAGCGCCACCTGCCGGATGTACGTCGACTTGCCCGCCATGTTCGGGCCCGTGATCAGGTTGATCCGCCCGCCCTCGAGGCTCATCGAACACTCGTTCGGCACGAATCGCTCCGGCAGAAACCGCTCGATCACCGGATGACGCCCCTCCCGGATCTCCAGCGCCCCCGATCCGTCCACCTCAGGCCGCACGTACCGGTGCTCCACCGCCACCTGCGCGAGCCCCGCCACCACGTCCAGCTCGGCCAGCGCGCGGGCGTTTTCCTGAAGCGCCCCCACGAGCGACGCGGCCTTTTCGCGCAACTCGAGGAAGACCTCGTACTCGCGCTTCTTCATCGCCGCCTCGCTGTTCAAAACCTCCGTTTCGCGCTCCTTCAGCGCCGGCGTGATGTAACGCTCCGTCGCCGTCGTCGTCTGCTTCCGCGTCCAGTCCGGCGGCACCGGCAGCTTCCCCGCCTTCGCCTTCGACACCTCGAGGTAGTACCCGAACACCTGGTTGAACCCCACCTTCACCGGAAACCCCGCACGCTGCTCCTCCCCCGCCTGGAACCGCGCGATCCACTCCTGCCCGTCCCGCTTCAGCCCGCGCAGCCGCTCGACCTCCGCGTCGAACCCCTCCCGGATCAGCCCGCCGTCCTTGAGCGCGATCGGAGGATCGTCCACGATCGCGCGCGCGAGCGTGTCGGCGAGTTCCGGAAGCGGATTGAGCCGCGCCGCGGCGTCGCCCGCCAGCGCCGCCTGCGCGGTCTCCAGCGCTTCCTTCAGCTCCGGAATCAGACCGAGCGAGTCCGCCACGCCCTGCAGGTCGCGCGCGTTCGCGCGGCCGGAACCGATGCGCGCCGCGAGGCGCTCGAGGTCGCCGGAGCGGCGGAGAAGGGCCTGCACCTCCTGGCGGAAGAGGTGCTGCGCGGCGAATTCCCCGACCGCGTCGTGCCGCCGCCGGATCGCCGCGACGTCCGAGAGCGGGCAGAGCAGCCAGTCGCGCATCAGCCGCGCGCCCATCGCCGTCGACGTCCGGTCGAGCACCGCGAGCAGCGTCTCGCCCGCGTCTCCGCCGCGCATCGTGCGCGTCAGCTCGAGTCCGAGCTGAGTCGCGCGGTCGAGGAACACGCGCCCGGCGCGCGGAAACGGCAGGAGGCGCGTCAGGTGGCGCATCTCCGCGCGCTGCGTCCGCTTCAGGTACTCCACCACCGCCGCCGCCGCGCCGAGCGGCTCGGCCTCTACGCCGAACCCCTTCACTCCCGCCGTTCCGAACGCCCGCCCCAGCACTTCCTCCGCCCGCGAGGCCTCGAAGTCCCACTCCGGCGCCGGCGTCACCGTGACCTTGAGCCCGTCCCGCGCGGGCGTGAGCCACGCGGCCTCCCGCTGCATTTCCGGCACGAGTAATTCGCTCGGCGCGAGGCGCGTGAGCTCGTCGACCAGTTCCCCCGCCGCGACCCGCTCGACGTAGAACTGCCCCGTCGACAGGTCCGCCCACGCGAGCCCGAACCCGTCCCCGACCGGCGCGACTGCCGCCAGAAAATTCGCCTGCTTCGCGTCGAGCAGGTTCTGCTCCGTCAGCGTCCCCGGCGTCACGACCCGCACCACCGCGCGCTCGACCAGCCCCTCGGCCTCCTCGGCGTCCTGCGTCTGTTCGCACACCGCCACCCGGAACCCGGCGCGCAGGAGCTTCGCGAGGTACGAATCGACCGTGGAAACCGGCACGCCCGCCATCGGCACCGCCGCCTCGCCCTTGAACCGGCTCGTGAGCGTGATCCCGAGCGTCCGCGACGCCGTCTTCGCGTCCTCGTAGAACATCTCGTAGAAGTCGCCCAGCCGGAAGAACAGCAGCTCGTCGGGGTGCTGTTTTTTGACCGCGAGGTACTGCTCCATGAGCGGGGTGGGCATGACGGGAGTTTGGCGGTGTGTGGAAGCGGTGTCAACAGGGCGGCCGACTCCATCACCCGTTCCCGATTTTCTCGTCCCCGATGTACCATCGTCACCGGGGGGCAAAGAGGTCCGAGGTGCCTGCGTGCGCGCTCTCGTCGCCGGTTTCATGCTGGGCGCCCTGACGAGCGCCCTTCTCGTCAAATTCGTATTCCGCCTGGAACGGCGGCCGGTGCGCGCTATCGAGGAGGAGGCGGGTCGAGCCGTCGCGATCGGCGGGGATTCCGTGGTCCCTGTTGCGACGGCCGAGGACGGCGTCGCGACGCTGCGCGAGAAGCTGGCCCGCGCTGAAGCTGCGCTTTCGGATCTCAGGGCCCGGCGCGAGTCGCCTGAGGAGGAGAAGAAGGCGGCGCCAGGGTCGTCGGGTGCGCCGGATTCTCTCTGGCGCGTTGCGATCCAGGAAGAGGTCTGGGGGCCGATCCGGGCAAGGCTCTCCGAGCTGATCGCCGCGGCGGCGCGTGGAGAACCCGGGGACTCCGAGGCGTGGCAGGACCTGACGGATTCCGTCGAGTCCGCCACGGACCGCCTCGCCGCCGCTCTGGGGGTCAATCGCGTGCAGATCGAAACCTCGCCTGATGCTCTCGCGATCCGCCGCCTTCTGGAGCTGGAGGATTCGGAGTGCCTGCCGGACCCGGCCCAGTTCGCCACCCTCATGGCGTCCGTGACCAAAGGCCGCGAAGACTGGTACAGGTTCACGAACGCGCGCGGCGATTTCTCGGCTATCGCAAGGACGCACGAGGCCCTTCGCATTTCCAGCGAGACCGGGAGCGCGTTTGTGGGGGGGCTGCGTCCCGACCAGGTTGAGGCTCTGCAGGGCCAGGATTCCGATTTCTCTGAATGGTCGGAGGAACTGTCGACGGACTCCGTCGTCACGGACACGCGGCAGGAAGCGGCCGCGGGCGTGGCCGCGTTCATCCGGGAAGAGCTCCGTCTCGAGCCCTGGCAGACGGTCGGCCTCGAGGCGCTCACTGCGGAGTACGTCGAGGCGCGGATGGCCTGGGAGGCGGAGTGCACGCGCCGCGAGGAGGCGGACGATGACGTGCCCGATTTCGAGCGGACGCTGGCGCTTGCCGGCGCGTACCGGCGGCTGCAGGAACGTCTCGTGGAGAAGCTCAAGCTGGATTCCCGGCAGCTGGAGGCCGTCCGGGAGATGACCGTGGCCTGGGACGTCTCGGTCTACGACGAAGAGTAAAGCGGCGGCTCGCGGAGTTGATTAGACCGTAGGATGGATCAGCATCCATGCCGCCCCTTCCCTGGGAGCCAGACCGGCCTCTCGACGCCGGCGACCTCGCCCTTCGCGTTGCGCGAGCAACCGGAGGTTCTGCTCCGATGTTGAAGGCCTTCGACGAGGGCTGGGACAACTGGGTGCTCGCCGGGCCGCCGGTGCTGGTGCACAACGACCTGCTTTCGGGTCACATCCTGGTCGTGCGGGGGCGCGTTTCGGGGATCATCGACTGGACCGACGCGGGTTTTGGCGACCCCGCGGCGGACTTTGCGGGGCTGGCGCACTGGGCGGGTCCGCGGGCGCTCGAGGAGGCGATGGGGAGATACGGGCTGCCGGTCGATCCCGGGCTGGCGGAGCGGGCGCGGTATGCGGCCCTGTGCGTGGGGATTCTCGATCTTGACTACGGCGCGGCCACCGGGAGCGCCGTCTGGGTACGATCGGGGAGGCAGGCGCTGGCGCAATGGGAAGGCAGCTGCAAGGTGAAGTCGCGTGGGCTTTGAGATCTTCTCCTGGGAGTCTCGCGGAACCCGGCATGCCCGGCGCTCGTGTTAGACTTCCCGCGCCATCGCTCCCGCAACGACTGCGAAAGGACGGAAGTCCACCTGTGCGCGTCATCCTGAAATGGCCGGAGCCCGCTCCCGCCGCGGAGATCCTCGCTTCCCGCGGACACGAAATCGTCGCCGCTCCTCCGTGCGACATCGCGCTCATCGACGGCTCGCGGCCCGAGGCGCTGCATGACTGCCGCACCCTGGCGCTTCGGGCCGTCGTCGTTGTCGTTCTCCCCGCGGGCCGAATCGACCGTGCGGCCGAATGGCTCGATGCCGGCGCCGCGGACGTCCTTTTCGCATCCGCGGACCCCGCCGCGCTCGCCCTCCGCCTCCGTGCAGCGGAGATGCTTGCCGAAGCGCGGGCTTCCCGGCGGTACACGGAGGAGCAGTTCCAGCTGCTGGTCGAGGCGGCGTTCGAGGGAATCTGCGTCCACAGCGAGGGGAGGGTTCTGTACTGCAATCGCGCCTTCGCCCAGACACTGGGCTATGCGCCGGAGGAACTCGTCGGGGCGTTCGCGCTCGATCGGGCCGCGCCCGAGGACCGCGCGCGCATCGCATCTCACATCGCCACCGGGTACGACCTCCCCTACCGCGCTCACGGGCTGCGCAAGGACGGCAGTCTCGTTCCCGTCGAAATCCGCGGCCGGACCGTCACGTCGAACGGCCGCCTGCTGCGCGTCACCGCGTTCCACGACCTCACCGTCGAGGAGGCGGCCGAGACGGAGCGGTTCCGCGCCGAAGAGGCGCTGGCGCGCTCGGAGGCGCGGTTCCGGCAGCTCATCGAGGAAGCGCCGGACGCGGTGGCCGTCGTCGGGCGCGACGGGAGATTCCTGTTCGCGAACCGGAGGACGGCGGCGCTCGTCGGGGTTCCGCGCCCGGAGGACCTGCTCACCCGGTCGCCCGCCGAGTTTCTCACGGAAGACGCCCGGCTGCGTTTTGCCGTGCGCACGCGCGCCCTTTTCGAGGGAAGCGAGACGCCGCACCCGAGCGAGTACGGGTTCCAGGCTCCGGGGGGGCCCGCGGGGATCGTCGAGGTCGTCTCGATTCCGATCGAATTCGAGGGAAGTCCCGCGCTGCTCGCGTTCATCCGGGACGTCACGGAACGCCGCAGGATCGAGGCGCAGCTCCGGCAGAGCGAGCGCATGGCCTCGCTCGGCCTCCTGGCGGCCGGCGTGGCGCACGAGATCAACAATCCGCTCTCCTGGGTCTCCACGAATCTCGAATTCGCGGCCGCCCGCGCGGGGGCGCTTCCTGAAATCGCGCGGGCGATCGGGGAAGCGCGGCAGGGGGCGGCGCGGGTGGCGAAGATCGTTCGGGACCTGCGGGTGTACACGCGGGCGGGGGAGGAGCCGCCGCGGCCGGTGGACGTGCGCGAGCCGCTGCGGTTCGCGCTGGCGGTCACGGCGGCCGAACTGCGGCCGCGCGCGCGGGTCGTGGAGGACTTCACTGCGGTGCCGCCGGTGCTGGCGAGCGAGGGGCGGCTCGGGCAGGTGTTCGTGGACCTGCTCACGAACGCGGCGCACGCGATCGAGGAGGGGGCGGCGGACGCGAACCGGATCCGGGTCGCGGTGCGCGCCGAGGGCGGGCAGGTCCTGGTGGACATCGAGGACACGGGCCGGGGGATTCCGGCCCAGCACTTGCCGCGGCTGTTCGAGCCGTTCTTCACGACGAAGCCGGAAGGTCAGGGAACGGGGCTCGGGCTGTTCGTGTGTCACGGGATCGTTCGGGCGCTGGGCGGCGACATTCGCGTCGAGAGCGAGGCCGGCCGCGGCACGCGCGTCCGCATTCTCCTGCCCGCCGCGAAGGGACCGATTCCCGCGCCGCCGCCGCCTCCGTCCGCCCCCGCTCCCGCGGGGCGCCGCCGCCGCGTGCTGCTGATCGACGACGAGATGCACATGAGCCTCGCGCTCGCGCGCCTGCTCGAGCCGGACCACGAGGTCGTCGCGGAGACGGAGGGGGGGGCGGCGCTCGAGCGGTTGCGGGCGGGCGAGGTGTTCGACGTGATTCTCTGCGACCTGATGATGCCGCGCATGACGGGGATGGACCTGCACGCAGAGCTGTCGAAATCGATGCCGGAACTGGCGGCGCGTATGGTGTTCCTGACCGGCGGAGCGTTCACGCCGCGGTCGCAGGCGTTTCTCCAGACCGAGGGGCTCAAGTGGCTGGAGAAGCCGTTTCAGCTGGAGGATCTGCTGCGGGCGATGGAAGTCTGAACGGAGGCTGCGCGGGGCCGGCGGCGGAATCAACGGATCCGGCGGAGGGCTTCCTCGAGGTCCCCGCGAGCGGGATCGTCCGCCGGGACGCGCCGCAGCGCTTCCTCGAGCACGTGCCGCGCTTCGGCGCCTCGGCCCAGCGCGAGAAGGGCCAGGCCGCGCGTGGCGACGGCGTCGGTGCGGTCGGGGGCCAGCGCGAGGGCCCGGTCGGCCGCCGCGAGCGCACCCGCGGGATCGCCCCGCTTCTCGAGGACCACGCCGAGGTTCGCCCAGGCCTCGGCGTGCCCGGGGTGTGCCGCGAGCACACCGCGCAGGTCGGCCTCGGCTTCCGGATAGCGCCCCATCTCGAGCAGGATCGCCCCGCGGCCGGCGAGCGAAAGGGCGATGGTGGGGGCGCGCCGCACGGCCTCGTCCGCGTCGGCGAGCGCGCCCGGCAGGTCGCGGACCCTGAGGCGCGCCACGGCGCGGTTCCCCCAGCCGACGGCGTTCGACGGATCGCGCCGGACCGCTTCTTCGAAATCGGCGAGCGCCCCCGCAGCGTCCCCCTCCGTGAACCGGACGTGGCCCCGGTTGATCCAGGCCCAGGCGAGGTCGGGAAACTGCGCCATCGCGGCCTCGAAGTCCTTCAGCGCGCCGTCCCGGTCGCCAAGCGAATAGCGCGCGCGCCCTCGATTGTTGAGCGCGGTCTCAGAGTCGGGCCGGAGACATAGCGCCTCCTCGAAGTCGCCGAGAGCCACGCGAACCGCCCCCTCCTCCATCCCGACCATGCCGAGATTGTGGCGCGCCGCGAAGAACCGCGGGCGGATTCGCAGCGCCGCCTCGAGGTCCGCGCGCGCGCCCGCGAGGTCTCCCGCCATGCCGCGGTCGGTGCCGCGCTGAAAGAGGGCGACCGGGTGGCGGGGGCGCAGCGCGAGGGCCGCGTCGAGCGAGCGCCGCCGCTCTTCTCCCGTCGTGCACGCCCCGAGCAGCCAGTGGAACTCCTCCAGTCCCTCGCGCGCCCCGCCCGTAATCCGGGTCCGGCAGAGCGCGGCGGAAACCTCCCTGTCCCCCCGGACGTGCGCGAGCATCGCCCGCGCGAATTCCCGGTGCGCCTCCTCGTCGTACCCGCTTCCGTGCGCGAGCGCCCTCTCGAACGCGTCCTGCGCCTCCGCGAGCCGGCGCTGCGCCCCCGCCGACATCGCCGCGCGCCGCTCCGGCAGAAACGCGAGCTGGTCGCGGAACGTCCGCTCCGTCAGGTGACGCCCGAGTTGGAACCAGGCGGGACCGAATCCGGAGTCGAGCCGAAGCGCCTCCCGGAACGCCGCTTCCGTTCCCTCGTCGTCCCCCAGCAGGTCGCGCGCCAGGCCGTGGAGGTAATGGCCCAGGGGGAGTTCGGCGCAGAGGCGAAGCGACTGCTCGAGGAGCGCCAGGGCCGGCTCGAGGCGCTTCCCGAGCTGTTCGCGGGAGGCGTCCTTCTCATAGAGGAAGCGCAGGGCGGCGTCGAGGGAGGGACGGGCCTTTTCGAGGAGGCGCAGGGCTTCGACCTGGTCCTGCGCGCGGCGGAGCGCGGTCGTGCGCTCCTCCTCGGCGCGCCGCAGGGCCGCGGCGTCGGGCGCGGCGGAGGAGGGGCGGCGGGTGAAGCGGCGGACGAGGCGCTCGAGCCAGGAGGGCGGGGTGGCGGCGACGGGGCGGCTGGAGAGGAAGCGGCGGAGGTCGTCGGCGAGGGCGGCGCCGTCGGGGTAGCGGCGCTCGGGGTCTTTTTCGAGGCACTTGAGGCAGACGGCGTCGAGCGGCGCGGGGACGGCCGGGTTGTGCGCCGACGGAGGCGGGGGCTCGTCGCGTTCGATGGAGAGCAGGACTTCCGCTCCCGCGCCGCGGAACGGGAAGACCCCGGCGAGCGCGCGGTAGAGGGCGACGCCGAACGAGAAGACGTCGCCGGCCGGCGTGGCGGGCCGCCGGGCGCGGGCGGCGCGCTCCGGAGGAATGTATGCGAGCGTGCCCAGGACCGCGCCGCTTCCCGTCAGCGCCGCGGCCATCGGCCCCAGATCGCGCGCGAGGCCGAAGTCCGCGAGCACGGCTCTTCCCTGGCGGTCGATGAGGATGTTCGCGGGCTTGACGTCGCGGTGCACGACGCCCGCCTGGTGCGCGCACGCGAGCGCGTCGGCGGCCTGCGCGAGGATCCCGGTCCGGTCGGCGAGGGAGAACTGCTCGAAGGTCTCCGCGAGCCGCTGCTCGAGCGTCGTCCCCTCGACGAGTTCCATGGTGAAGTAGTGCCGCCCCTCGATGTGCCCGATCTCGTGCACCGCGACGATGTTCGGGTGGCGCAGCTTCGCCGCGGCGCGGGCCTCGCGCAGAAGTCTCTCCGCCGCGCCCGGATCCACCTCCATTTCGGGACACGACAGCATCTTGAGCGCGACCGTGCGGCCGAGGCGCGGGTCGGCGGCCTCGTAAACCACGCCCATCCCGCCGCGGCCGATTTCGCGTCTCAGCACGTATCGACCGAACGCGCGGTCGCCCGCCGGCGCGGGCGCGGCCGTCGCGGGCGGGAGGACGAAGCCGAGGGAAGCGGGCGCGAGCGGGCCGCCGCACGCGGGGCAGCGTGGCGGCGCCGCGGGGTCGCTCGCAAGCGTGTAGACGCGGCCGCAGGGGGCGCACGTGAAGAGGCCGCCGGCCTGCGGGGACATGGGGGAAGGCGGGGGCACGACGGGCGTGGCGTCGGGGTCGTCCTGCCGCCGCGCCTGCGCCGCCTGCTCCGGCGTCAGCAGGCCGCGCTTCACCATCTCCTCGAACCAGTCGCCCGGGTTCATCCGCGCGCCTCCCGGAGCGTCGCCTCCGCCTCCCCGCGGAAGAACCAGTCCGCGGGCGCGGTCGCGAGCCCCGCCTCGAGGCTCGCAAGCGCCTCGGCCCGCCTCCCCAGCCGGAGCAGCGCGGTTCCATACCCGCAGAGGTCGCCGGGGTCGTTCGAACCTTCGGCCAGGATCCGCTCCCACAACGAGCGTGCTTCCTCCCAGCGCAGGCAGCGGCAGAACACGGTCGCGAGCATCCGGCGCGCGAGCAGCTGGCCCGGCCAGCGCCGGAGGACTTCCTCCAGGCCGGCGATCGCGTCCTCGTTCCGGTTCATCATCATGAGGGCCGCGACGCGATTGAATCGCGCGAGCTCCAGGTCGGGATCCGATTCGATCGCGCGCTCGAAATCGGCAAGCGCCTCCGCGAGCTCCCCTGCCTCGGCACGGATCTTCCCGCGGTTGTTCCATGCGGACGGCCCCGACGGATCCAGCCGGACCGCCGCGTCGTAGTCCTCCCGCGCGCCGCGGGAATCCCCGAGGAGCCCGCGCACGACCCCGCGGTTCGTGTGGGCGGCCGCGAAGGAAGGCTTCAGCTCGACCGCCGCGTCGAAGTCCTCGAGCGCCCCGGCGTGCCGGCCCAGCTTGAATCGAGCGGTGCCGCGCGCGAAACGCGCGGGCGCGAACCACGGCCGGATCTCGAGCGCCGCGTCGCACGCCGCCTCCTCCGCCGCCGCCGGCTGCCCGCGACCCAGGATCCAGTGGAACTCCTCGCGCCCCTCGGCCGCGGGAAACGCCGCAAGCCCCTCCCGGCAGAGTCGCTCCGTCTCCGCCCGATCGCCGCGAAACGAGGCGACGAGCGCGTCGGCGGCCTTCCTCTGAAGAGCGTCCTCGAAGCCGCTTCCCAGCGCGATCGCCCGCTCCAGTTCCGCCACGGCCTCGCCCGCGCGCCGCTCGCACTCCCCGCGGCGGCGCTTTCGCTCCTGCTCGCCCGAGCACAGTGAAGCGAGCCACGCGCGTTCGAGGAGGAGGCGGCCGACGTGGAAATGGGCGGCGCCGAGCTGGGGGTCGAGGAGGATCGCCTCGCGCCAGCAGGCCTCGGCCTGCGCGTCGTCGCCGAGCATCTCCCAGGCCCGGCCGAGGAGGAGCCGCGCCGGGGCCAGCGCGGGGGCGACGGCCAACGCTTCCTCGATGTGCCGCCGCGCCTGGTCCGCGCGCCGCCGGATCGCAGCGGGAGAGGCGGCGGGGTCGTAGTGGGTGCGCGCGGCAAGGTCGAGCGCCGGGCGGGCCTGCTCGAGCTTCTTGAATCCCGCGGCGTTTGCGCGCTCGCGGTCCTCCAGCGTCTGCCGCTCCGCTTCGACGCGCGCGAGCTCCGTTTCGGCCGCGCTCTCGCGCGCCTGCGTCCGCGTGAGGGAGCGCCAGAGCCGCCGGAACCGCGACGACGGCGCCGCGGCGAGGGCGTGGCCGGCGAGGAGGCGCCTGAGGTCGGCGGCGAGCGCGGCTCCGTGCGGGTAGCGGTGGGAGGGCTTCTTCTCGAGGCACTTGAGGCAGACGGTCTCGAGGTCCTCGGTGATTTCCGGGTCGTGCGTGCGGAGGGCGACAGGCTCGGACTCCAGGATATGGCGGAGGGGTTCCAGGCCGAGGCCGGGGAACGGAAGCGTGTCCGTGAGTGCGCGGTAGAGGACGGCGCCGAAGGAGAAGACGTCGCTTTCGGGGCCGGCCTCGCGCCCGCGTCCCGCGGCCTGTTCCGGAGACATGTACGCCGGCGTCCCGATCAGAACGCCGGTGCGCGTGGGGCTGTCGGAGGAGGCTCGCTCGCGGGCGAGACCGAAGTCCATCAGCACGGCGCGCCCTCCCGGAACGACGAGGATGTTCTGCGGCTTGACGTCCCGGTGCACCAACCCCTCCCCGTGCGCGTACTCGAGGGCTTCCGCGATCCGCGCGAGGACTTCGACCCGGCGGCGGCGCGGAAACTCCTCGCGGGCGTTCGGGGCCGTCAGCCGTTCCTCCAGGCTGCGCCCCTCCACGAGTTCCATGCAGAAATAGTGCCGCCCGCCGATTTCGCCGGCGTCGTGGACCGCCGCGATCGCCGGGTGCCGCAGCCGCGCACACGAACGCGCTTCCCGCACCAGCCGCTCCACCGCCTCCGCATCCATCTCGCGCCCCGCGGCGTGCAGCATCTTGATCGCGACCAGCCGCGACAGCCGCGGGTCCCACGCCTCGTAGACTACCCCCATCGCCCCGCGCCCGAGCTCGCGCCGGAGCCGGTACGGCCCGAAAGGCCGATCGCCCCCAGGGACCCCCGGTTGCGGGACGTCGCCGACCGCCAGGATCGGGCCGGCGTTGCGGACTTCCTGAAGAGGTCCTCCGCAGGCGGGGCATGAAGGCGCCGTCGCCGTCGCGCCGGACGGTGCGCGCCAGACCCGGCCGCACGGGGCGCAGAGTCCGAGGAAGGCCGGGGAGGACGAAACGTCCATGGCGGGGAGTCTAGCTCCCGGGCCTTCGGGCGCGGAGGAACTTCAGGCGAGAGCGCGTGAAGAAGGCGAGTGCCGGCGGCGGTCGGACCTCGCTTCGCTCGCCCCGACCGCTCGCCGTGGCTCGCCTGCTTCACGCGCTCTGGAAACAGGCCTCGCGAGTCCGGGTTTTGGAGGCCGCGGATCAGGGGTGGACCTTCTCGGCGCCGCCGGCTTTCCGGCACCGACGCCCAATTCCCGGCGGCAGCGCACCCGGATCCCCCCGTGGGACCCCCGGCACCCGCTTTGCATTACCTCGCTTCCGTCGCCATTCAGAAAAGGAGAGAGCCATGCGGATCACGAAGCGCGCGAAGGGCGAGGCGTCCGGGAACGGGGCGGAGCTTCCGGCGGACTGGGGGGATCACGTGGCGGAGATCCTGTTCGAGGAAGCGGCGCGCGAGGGCGGCGTGCTCCCGTGGCCGGAGGAGGGGGCGGGGGAGCCGGCGCCGTATCTCAGGCCGGTGGTGCCGTAATGGCCGCGCTTCGTGCGTCGTGCTTGATTTCGCCGGCACGGCGCAGGAAGGCTGGAAAAAGAAAACATCGAGCGGCGCGGCGGGCCGGGTGTTCCGGCGCGCGAGCCGTCCGGGAATCTCTGCGGAGGTGGAACATGCAGGAACTGAACGTGAACGAGATGCAGAACGTGGACGGCGGCGGCTGGGCGGGCTGGGCGAGTCTCTACGTGGCCGTGGTGGCGCTGGCCTGTCCGCCCCTGGCGATCGGACTCGGCGTGGCCTCGGTCGGGCTCGCGGCCTACGACCTGATCACGGACTAGACGGAAGTCGGACCCTCTCCCGGGGGGCGGGGCCGCGCGAGCGCGTCTCCGCCCCCTTGTCATTCGTGCCGGGCCTCTGCCGAAATCCGGGCGGCGACGCCGATTTCCGGGCGGAGGCTCCGGAGAGAGGAGAAATGTGCTTAGTGCAACTCCTTGATATTACAGCGTTTATGAAACACAGAAAATCCGGCGCCGGGGCCCCGGCTTTGCTTCTCACCCCTTCCATAAAACGACGCCTTCAAGGAGCCCCCGACGATGCAACACCCCGCCCTCAAGACCGCCGACTACCGCAAGGAAGCCGTGTTCGCCCTGTCCGTGGTCGGAATCGACCTCGAACTCTGGCTCGAACGCCTTGCTCCGCCGCCGCCGCCCGCGCCGAAGCCGCCGCCTCCGCCGCCCGCCGCGTTCGCAAAACCCTGCTGGTCCCGCCGCCTCGGAGCCTGATCCATGGGATACGCCTGCGTCCGCCAGCACGACCAGTCCGACTGCGGCGCCGCCGCCCTCGCCACCGTCGCGCTCCACCACCGCCTGCCCATCGGCCTCCAGAAAATGCGCTCGCTCGCCGGCACCGACCGCGTCGGCACGAACCTCCTCGGCCTCCTCAAGGCCGCCGAACGCCTCGGCTTCAGCGCGCGCGGCGTGCGCGGGCCCTACGACGAACTCCCGAAAGTGCCGCTTCCCGCCATCGCCCACATCGTGACGCCGGAGGGATTCGGACATTTCGTCGTGCTCCACAAAGTCGAACCGCGCCGGGTGACGGCGGCGGATCCCGCGAAAGGCGTCGTCGCGATCGAGCGCGCGGCGTTCGAGAAAATGTGGTCCGGGGCGCTTCTCCTCCTCACACCGGGGCAGGCGCTCGCGAACCACGAGGCGACGCGCGCGAGCTCGCCGCGCCGCGCGTTCCTCGCGCTGCTCAGGCCGCAGGCGGGGTTGCTCGGCGAAGCGTTCTTCGCGGCCATCCTGATGACGGTGCTCGGGCTCGCGTCGTCGCTCTTCGTCGAGCATCTCGTGGACGACGTCCTGGTCCACGGCAAATGGCGGCTCCTGAACGCCCTCGGCGCCGGGATGCTCGCCGTCGCCGTCGCGCGGACCGGCCTCGGCGCCATCCGCCAGTATCTCCTCGTCCACGCGAGCCGCCGGATCGACCTCGGGATGATCAGCGGCTACACGCGCCACGTTCTCCACCAGCCGGTCGAGTTCTTCGCGCTGCGCCGCACGGGTGAAATCCTCTCCCGCGTGAACGACGCCGTGAAAGTCCGCCAGGCGGTGAGCGGCGCGACGCTCACGCTGTTCGTGGACGCCACGCTCGTCATCGTCTCGTTCGCCGTCATGCTGTGGTACGACGCGCGCCTCGCCGCCGTCGCCGCGGCATTCGTGCCCGCCTTCCTCATCGCCGTCGGCGCCCACCACCCCGCGACGCGCCGCCTCTCCCGCACCGCCATGGAGGACGCCGCTTCCCTCCAGTCCCACCTCGTCGAAGACGTCGGCGGCATCGAAACGCTCAAGGCCTTCGGCGCCGAACGCCGCCGCGCCGAGGACGGCGAGGACCGCCTCGTCACCCTCCAGCGCTCCCTGTTCTCTCTTCAGCTCACCGGCGTCAGCACCGGCTCGTTCGGCATGCTCCTCGCCGCGGCCGCGGGCGTCCTCGTCCTCTGGTACGGCGGCCACCGCGTCATGGACGGCACTCTCACCGTCGGCCAGCTCATGTTCTTCAACACGCTCCTCGGCACCGTCCTCCAGCCGCTCGAGCGCCTCGCCGGCGTGAACCTCCAGATCCAGGACGCCCTCGTCGCCACCGACCGGCTGAGGGAGATTCTCGATCTGGAAGCGGAGAACCCGCACGTGGAGGGGAAGGCGGAGTTCGCCGGCGTGAAGAGCGCGATCCGGTTCGAGAACGTGTCGTTCCGCTACGGGTGTCGCTCCGAGGTGCTGCGCGGCGTGGACCTCGACATCCCCGCGGGGAAGACCGTCGCGATCGTCGGCGAAAGCGGCTCCGGCAAGTCGACGCTCATCAAGCTCCTGAACCGCTTCCATGACCCGACCTCCGGCCGCGTCACCGCCGACGGCATGGACGTGCGCGACCTGTCGCTCGCGTCGCTCCGCTCCAGAATCGGCCTCGTCGCGCAGGACCCGTTCGTGTTCAGCGGGACGATCCGCGAAAACATCGCGCTGGGGCGGCCGGAGGCGCCGCTCGAGGAGATCGCCGCGGCCGCGGCCGCTGCGGGGCTGGCGGAGTTCGTGAACGCCCTTCCCCAGCGCTGGGACACCGTGGTCGGCGAGCACGGCGCGAACTTGTCGGGCGGGCAGCGGCAGCGGCTCGCGATCGCGAGGGCGCTTCTCATCCTGCCCGACGTGCTGGTTTTCGACGAAGCCACGAGCCACCTCGACACGCGGACGGAGCGGGCGGTGCAGGAGGCTCTGCGCGGGGCGTTCAAAGGGCGGACGGTGGTGCTGGTGGCGCACCGGCTCTCCACGGTGCGGGACGCGGACCTGATCTACGTGCTGCACGAAGGCCGGGTGGTAGAGAAAGGGACTCACGACCAGCTGGTGCGCGCGGGCCGGCGGTACGCGGAGCTCTGGCGCGGGCAGGCGCCGGCGGAACTGAGTCCGCTTCACGCGCTCGAATCGCTCGACGCCATCCTGGAGACGCCGGACGACATGATCGTGATCGTCGACGATCCCTCATTCGACATGGAGGACACCTGTGCGCGCCGCTGACCTGACCGATCTCTCCCGCGTCGTGGAGTTCCGGCAGACGCTCGAAGCCCGTCCGCCGCGCCTCGCCCGCGCGAGTCTCGTCACGGTCGCCGCGCTCGTGCTCGGCGCGCTCGCCTGGGCGCGGTTCACGCGGACTGAGACCGTCGTTACGGCCCCGGCGCGCGTCCGTCCGGCGGGCGCCGCCGCCGCGCCGCTGGACGCGCCCAGCGGGGCGCCCGCCGCGGCGGAGGTCGAAGGCCGCGTCGTCGAAGTCCTCGCCGTCGAAGGCGCGACCGTCGTCGAGGGCGAACCGCTCGCCCGCCTCGACGCGGAACGCGCGGAGAACGAAATCGCCCGGCTCGCGCCGGTTCTCGAAGCCGGCCGCGAAGAGCTGGCACGCCTCGAACGGCTGCGCGTCCTGCTCGCCGAGGAATCCGCCTCGGCGGTCGCCGGCGCCGAAGCCGCCGTCGCAGCCGCCCGGACCGAACTGGACCGCGCCTCGAAACTCCGGGACGCCGAAGTCCGCGTGGCCGAGGCGGCTCTCGTACGTGCGGAGGAAGAGGTTGGCTTTGCGGCCAAGGCGCGCGCCGCCGAAATCCGCAGGATCGAGGCGGAACTTGAATCGCTCGCCCGCGACGAAAAGCGGGCGCGGGAACTGGCGGCCGTCGGCGCTGTCGCGCCGGTGGAGGCGGAAGCCGCTTCGGCGAAAAGGCGCGACGCCGAGGAACGTCTGTCCCGCGCCCGTGTCGGCGCCGCCGACAGCGTCGGGGAGGCCCGGGAACGCCTCGAGCGCGCCCGTGTCCCCGCCGATGCCTCTCCCCTCGATGCCGCCCTCAACTCCCTCGACCACGCCTGCAAGGAAGCCGCCTACCGCGCCGAAGATCTCGACGTCCGTATCGCCGCCCGCCGCGGCGACGTCGAAGCCGCCGCGCGCAGTCTCGCCAACCTCGAGCGCGACCGCCGGCTCTCCGTCGTCCTCGCCCCGCGCGCGGGCGTCGTCACCGAAGTCTTCGTCCGACCCGGAGACGTCCTCCGCCCCGGCGCACCCGTCGCCGCCGTCGCCCCCTCCGGCGGCGTCCGCATCGACGCCCAGGTCTCCGCTTCCGACGTCGCCCGCATCCGCCCCGGCATGCGCGCACGCGTCCGCCTCGACGCGTGGGATTTCCGCAGGCACGGGACCGTCGACGGAACCGTGTCCTGGGTCTCGCCCGACGCGCGCGTCGCAGGCCGCGAGGGCGGGGGAGCCGCCTTCTACCTCGTGACCATCGACGTCCCATCGACGGAATTCGGAAGAGACGGCGCGCGGGCGACGATGAAGATCGGGATGACGGGGTCGGCGGATTTCGTGACGGGAGAAGAGGTCCTGCTCGATCTCGCCTTCCGGAAGCTCAAGGACAAGACGAGCCCGAGGTAGGGGTCGACCTTTCATCCGGCCTGCAGATCCGCCTGTCGCGGGGAAGGCGACCCGAAGCATCTCATTCTGCGCGAAAAGTGGGATCGGCGGCGTCCGGACCTCGCTTCGCGGCGCCGCTTCGCTCGCCCCGGCCGCTCGCCGCCCCACTTTTCGCGCAGAATGAGAATCTCGATCACTCGGGGGGATGGCGCCA
>JACPRD010000053.1 GCA_016190145.1 Planctomycetota bacterium
GGGGGGTGTGGCGGGGGGGGCCTCGGGTTCGGGGTCGCGGCGGGATCGGGCGGGCTCGCGTGCGGGGAGGTCCATGGGGTGCGGCTCCGTGAGGCGGGTCTGCGGGAATGATACGTCGGACGGGTGTGGTGGCGCGTGTTCGATTTTACATACTGCAATTTATACTTTGTAAATCATAAATATGTTATCGGCATCGCGCCCGGCTCTTCCGGCGGCGAATGCACTTGCATCAATCGCATTCATATCGTAAAATTCTTCAAGATCAGGTTGGCACCGCACACCCTGGGAGGATCGACGCACCCACCGGCTGCGGTCGCGCTTGGTTTGCAATTTGCGACACCCGTATCATTTTGATTTGCCGTTCGCGTAATACGACTGGAACGGAACCCCATTCATTGAGTATCACCATGCGATGGCCACAAAAGCTGGGTGGCGTGCCCTTTGCTCCCACGTCCAAGTCTCACCAAATCCCGGGGAAAAAACCAAAATGAACCGCAGAGCCCGCAGAAGCGAAGCCGGCTTCACGATCATCGAGGTCCTCATCGCCGCCCTCGTCCTCGCCATCGCCCTCTTCGGCCTCGTCGCCACCTTCGCCCACTGCGCCTGGCTCAACGCCGACAGCAAGGAAACCACCATCGCCATCAACGCGGCGCGCCGGGAAATGGACATCGTCCGCGGCAGCTTCTTCAACAGCATCATGACCGACTACGCCGCCCCCAACGACGGATTCGCCGTCGACGGGCTGCTTCCCCAGAACGGCGACGCCGACGGCCTCCCGGGCAAGATCGTCTGCACGCAGGCCGGCGGCGTCATCACCATCACCATCACCGTCAACTGGCGGGGCGCCACGGGCGATCGCGGCATCACACTCGTCAGCAACGCCGTCAACCGAAGGTGAGAACCCCCATGAATCGACGCGGCTTCACCCTGCTCGAGCTCATCGTCGCCATGTCCATCATGGCCATCATCATCACCGCCGTGTTCGTCGTCGCGGCGGAGGGCCAGAAAGGCTTCGACTCGGATATCGTCCAGTCGAACCTGCAGTTCAACGCCCGTAAGGCCATCGAAATGCTCTCGAAAGACCTCACCAACAGCGGCATCAAGCACGTCGACACCGCCTACCGGTCCTGGAACCGCGGCGGCAACAACTTCAGCCAGCGCAATCACTTCTTCTTCGCCGTCGCCTCCCCCAACCCGGTCCGCGAATGCGTCAACCCCCTGTGCTACTGGTCGACGCGCGTCGGTCCGGGTTTCGCCGACGCCGGCCCCCAGCTTCCCAACGCCTACGCCGCCTATCACTGGGAACAGTTCCGCGCGGGCGCGGCCAATACCCAGACACTTCTCAAGTACGGCAAGGCCTTCGGCGAAACCGTCCTGACGAGCTGCCCCTACTGCAACACTCCGATGTCGATCGGCACGATCCACCTCGACGGCGTCAAGATGATGAGCCCGATCGACATCAACGGGGAGAACATCTTCCTCGAGGACACCGACCGGAAGGCGGACTGGCAGGCGATCATCTTCTACGCTCCCGTCCAGCTCACGCCGGGCACGCTCGAGCTGCGCCGCGCGATCGTCTACCTCAGCGACCTCATGGACCCGATCATCCCGTCGCGCACGGAGGCGAACGTGGCCGGGCCCTTTCCCACGTCCGCCAATCCCCTCTACGCGCTTCCCGGCAACACCCTCGCCCAGAGCGGCAGCCCCTGGAACCAGTGGGACGGCAACAACCCCCCGGGGAAGCCCACGATGTACGACCTGCTGGACTTCGACGGGGACGACCTGATGGAGGTGGACTGCGCGTCGAGCGACGCCGACCTCGAGGACTTCCAGACCATCGGGAACACGGTGTGGTTCCGCAAGCGCGACGCGAACCACAATTTCGACATCACCATCAACATGCTGACCGGCGTGGTGAGCTGGACGGTTTCGATTTCGCAGGGCGGACAGAGCTGGAGCCGCACCGCGAATTACCAGCGGACGACGCTGGCGGCCGGATCCTACCTGGCGGGCATCGACATCTCAACGAACGCCTCGAACCCGTTCGACGCCGTCATCAACCCGACCGGCGTCGCGGAAACAAGCGTCGTGCGCATCGTCCTGGTGATGGACCGACCGACGCTGGACACGGGGAAGGAGAGGCACGTCGAAACCGTGATCCAGACGACCATCTTCCCGAGACACAGTCACTGAGCCCCTGAGGAGGCCCGCCCCGCGGGCAAATCGAGAATGGCGTACGATCCGAGAGCATTTCCGACGCTGGCGCCCAAGAGGCCCCGCCAGGAGGCGCCGGCTTCCCGGCCGGCACCCGGCACCGCGACGGGTACGATCACCGTCGACGAGGCGATCGTCATCCGGCGCCGGGAGGCGGTGAAGCGCCACCGGACGCGGAGGCAGGCGACGTTCGGAGCGGTCCTCGCGGTCCTGCTGGCGGCGGCGGGATCCTGGATCTGGCTGGCGACGCGGCCGCCCGAGACCCTTCCCTACAAACCCCGCGTCCTGACGAAGACCGACATCGGCCAGTGGTTCATGGTCATGACGGAGTTGGCGAAAATGAAGCAGTCGGGCGCCTTCGCCGGGATGCCAGGCGGCCCCCTGGCCTTCGCGCGCGAACAGTCGGAACACCCTGACACGGCCTGGAGAGCCTCCCGCGAGGCCGGCGCCGACGCGGAGGCGTTCCTCATCACCTGCGACGCGATCGGCGGCGCGCTGCTCGTCGAAGAAGCGGACCGGAAGTCGGAGGAATCGGTCGCGAACAGCTTCTCGGAAGCGGCCGGGCCGTCCGACTTGCCGGAGGAATTGAGGCTGGAGGTGGAATTCGGGAAGAAAGGCCGCACGCTGGCGCCGCCGAAGCTCTCGGACCACCTGTCGTTCCGGGACAAGGAGAACTACAAGCTGTTCCAGGAGAACCGGGAAGCGATCCGGCAGGCGCTGGACGCGGTCCGGTAAGTGAACCCGAAGGGAAAGACCGGTTAGGAGGGAGTCCATGCGGGAACGCGAACGTGGAAGCGCGCTCTTCATCGCGATGCTGGTCGTCCTCGTGGTCGCTTCGCTCTCCGTCGTGGTCGTGAGCGACAGTGTGGCGAAGGCGAAGGATGCGGAGCTCGAGGTCGAGGCGGTGCGCGCGCTTTTCGTGGCCGAGAGCGCGATCGATCTGGCGATGAACAGCGTCCAGACCGGCGGAAACGGGCGGATGGGGACGGGAGCCTGGGGGGCCGGGAACGACGTCGGGGCCGACGGCAACGGCGCGACGGTGGACGCGGGGCAGGGAGACGGGCTGCCGACGGTCGGCGAGCCGAACGTGGTGCTGCAGGATTTCACCGCGGTGAGCGGCGGGCAGTACTACACGTTCGCGATGTTCTGGGGGACGAACGGCATCGACGACGACGGTGACGGGGTGCTGGACGCGCTGGACCTCGAGGAGAAGTACATCTGGACGATCTGGGCCTGGGGTCGGTTCGGGAACACGATCCGCCGGATCAAGGTGATCGCGGAGTACCACGTGGTGTCGATCTGGGACAACGCGATCATCGCGGGAAGCGGGGCTTCGGGCGCTTCGCTCAACGGCAACGTGGGCGTGCACGGCGGGATGCTGATCTTCGCCGAGGACTCGGCGGGGGTTCCGACGGTGGCCTCGACGGACAACGCGTTCCTGTTCAGCGGCACGGGCGGGGTGCAGGACAACTACAACGGCCTGACGGCGGCGAACATCGCGAAGATGCCGCCTCTTCCGCCGGGCAAGGACGGGCTGCAGACCTTCGTGCGTTTGAAGCACGGGAAGGCAGGCCTATCCGGGAGCGGGACGCTGGGCGATCCGGCGCTGGGAGCGCCGGATGATCCCGCAACGATCGCGAACGACCAGGAGATGGTAGACGGCGTGTTCATCACGGACGGGTACGGCGGGAACCAGGGCGACAAGAACGTGTATTCGGAAAACGGGCCGTACAATCCGTGGGATCTGCCGGACAGCATCAAGTTCCCGCGGCTGACGGATCCGTACTACGATCCCGTCAGCGGGATCACATTCGCGAATTACGACGCCTACACGTCCTCCCGCGCGCTTGTCGTCCCGGCGGCGACGATCCAGGGGTTCAGCGGCGGGGCATTCAAGCTGGACAATGACACCAATAGCTTCACGGTCGGCCCCGACCTGTTCGGGAACAAGCTGGAGTGGGACAAGGCGTCGGCGACGCTGAAGATCACCGGTGTCGTGCGGCTCGATCAAAGCGCGGCGAGCGGCGACTTCAGTTTCGGCAAGAAGGGCAACACGCTGAAGTATGACGGGCGTGGAACGATCTACATTGGTGGAACGACCGGGAACATGCACGTTCATGGGAACGTGGTGCCCCTGGGTCAGTACCTGACGGACGATGTGATGGGGTTCGTGACGAAGAGGGACATGTTCCTGGCGGACGGGCCCGGCGACTCGCAGCTGTCGATGTTCGGAATCTGGCGCGCCGGGAACAAGGTGACGTCGCAGAAGCAGAACGAGATTTACGGGAGTTTCATCGCGGAGTTCTTCGACATGGGCACCAACGTGCCGCACATCGCGCACCATCCCGAAGTGACGAAGAACATGCCCCCCGGATTCAATTCCGACCCGGTGCCGACGACGCTGTTCATCGACATGTGGGGGGAGTGGTAGGCCGAGCTGATCGACGGCGGGGAGAATTCTGAGAATTCTTCCCGCCGTTTTTGTTTCATTCTTTAGTCATGCAGCACCAATGTGTTAGATCTCTGTGTCGCAATATGCGAACCATGTCGCAGCTTGCCTAGGATCCGCGTCCTGCATATAATTCCAGCAGTCCGGGGCCGAGAGACGGGGGGACCCCACGGAGGGAATCCTGTTGGCGCAGGGCCTTCCACCCCCCATCTCTCGGCCCCGCGCTGTTTGAGCGGGCACTGCAGCCGACCGGGCGGGAAGAAGCGCGAATGCCCAAGGGCCAAGAAAACGCTCAATCCTCAAAGGATCAAGCCCAAGACGCGGATCAGACCCGCACTTCCAGATCCTCGGAAGGCACGTCTGGAATTCCCCGAAGCGCCGGCTCGACCTCTTCCGCCAGAAACAGCTCCACCTGCTCCGCCGCGCGCCCCGTGTACCGCTTCGGATCCAGAACGTTACCCCACGCGACATTCAGCTTCCCGAACGCCGGGTCGCCCTGAAGCCGCTCGAGCAGATCGTTCGGCAGGCCTTCTTCCCGGACCCGCAGACCCGCCGCCACCGCGTGCTGCCGGATCTTCTCGTGGAGTTCCTGGCGGTTCCCGCCCGCGCGGACGGCGGCCATGAGGAGGTCCTCGGTGACGAGGAAGGGCAGTTCCTGGCGCAGGTTGTTCTCGATCACCTTCGGGTAGACGACCAGCCCGTCAGCGACGTTCACGACGAGGTTCAGGATCGCGTCGGTCGCGAGAAACGCCTCGGGCACGGCCAGCCGCTTGTTCGCCGAGTCGTCGAGCGTACGCTCGAACCACTGCGCCGCCGCGGTGAGCGGAAGGTTCGGCTCGAGCGTCATCACGAAACGCGCGAGCCCGGCGATCCGCTCGCTTCGCGCCGGATTCTGCTTGTAGGCCATGGCGCTCGACCCGACCTGGCCCTTGCCGAAGGGTTCCTGCAGTTCGAAGCGGCTCTGGGACAGACGGACGTCGTTCGAGAATTTCGCGGCGCTCTGTGCGACCCCGGAGAGCGCGGACATCACCTGCGCGTCGACCTTGCGGGTGTACGTCTGGCCCGTGACGCGGAACGCGGACTTGAAACCCATTTTCTCCGTGACCAGCCGGTCGAGCTTCTCCACCTTCCCGCGGTCCCCGTCGAACAACGCGAGGAACGACGCCTGCGTGCCGATCGCGCCTTTCACCCCGAGGAACCGCAGTCCGTCCCGGCGCGCCTGGAGCTCGCGCAGATCGAGCAGGAAGTCCTGCAGCCACAGGCACGCGCGGCGGCCCACCGTCGTGACCTGCGCGGGCTGGAAATGCGTGTACCCCATGGCGGGCGTGTCGCGCCATTTCTTCGCGAACGCGGCGAGGGCGCGGCAGGCGCGGCCCACCTTCGCGGCGAGGATCCCCAGCGCCTCGCGCATCACGATCAGGTCCGCGTTGTCGACGACGAACATGCTGGTCGCGCCGAGGTGGATGATCCCCGCCGCGCCCGGCGCCTGCTCCCCGTAATGCCGGATGTGCGCCATCACGTCGTGCCGCGTCTCGCGCTCGATCTCCGCCGCCCGCCGCGCGTCCGTCCGGTCGCGCGCCGCCCGCAATTCCGCGATCTGCGCCTCCGTCACCGGCAGCCCCAGCTCCCGCTCCGCCTCGGCGAGCGCAATCCAGAGGTCGCGCCAGGTCGCAAACCGCTTCCGATCCGAAAACACCTCCGACATCGCCTTCCCTGCGTAGCGCTGGGTGAGCGGGGAAGTCCAGGTGGCGGAGGTGCCGGGACCCGCAGACCCGAGCGACGTGGGGGGCCGCGGGGAAGGCGCGGGCGCCGCCGCCGCCGCGGGCGCCTTCGAGAACGACTTCGTCGCCTCGTCCCGGCTCCGGAACCGCCGGAAAAATTCGTTCAGCCCCAGCGTGTCGAACACCGCCTGCACCGTCTCCCCGACCCGCACCAGCGCGACCCGCCCGCCCATCCCCTCCAGGTCGTCCGCCAGCGACACCA
>JACPRD010000056.1 GCA_016190145.1 Planctomycetota bacterium
ACCGCAGAGTCTGAGAAACAGTCGCGGGACGGCCCGAGCGGCCGGCCTGCACCGCGCGTCGAGGGACCCCGACTCGACCGACCTCACTTGACGCGCGGTGCAGGACGTGACGCGAGGGGCGGCACGCGAATGTTTCTCAGACTCTGAGTTTCACCCTGCGATCGGGGATCACCCCCGCGGGATGAAAGTGGAGTGAGGCGAGCACGAGGCAACGGGTCCATTTTCCGACTGGGCTCGCGGAACGGCTGAGGAGGAGGAGAAGGGGGAGGAGCAGGAGGAGGTCGTCCAACTGAAGCCGTTCCTCCTCCTGCTCCTTCTCCTCCTCCTTCTCCGGGGCCGTTTCGGGTAGGGCATCCGGGGAATGAAGACGAATAGTGAACTTGTTTCTTCACGGCACATCCATCGTCGCCTCTTCACGCTTCCCCCTCTGGATCGCCGTCAGCTTCACCTTCTGGCCGAGCCTGTAGTTCTGCCGGAGAATCGCGATCAGCTCCATCTCCGTCGCCGGGACGGGCTTGCCGTCGATCGTGAGCAGCAGGTCGCCGGTCTTGAATCCGGCGCGCGCCCCCGGGCCGTTGGGCCCCGCGTTCTTGACCTTCAGGCCGCCGGATTTCAGTCCCGCGCGCTGCCGGTCCGCATCGGTCATCGGCTCCAGCATCATCCCGAGGCGCATGTCGCCGGTCGACGCGCGCCATGTGAAATCGAGCGAGCGCCGCCACCCGGACGCCAGCGCCACCGACAGTTCCTTCGACTCGCCGCCACGCTTCACGCCCAGCCGGAGCGTGCCGACGTCCGGGCTGTTGTGCAGCACCCACTGAAGATCCGCGATCGAGATCACGGGCTGTCCGTTGGCGCGGTCCACTTCGTCCCCTACCTGCACTCCCGCTTTCGCGGCCGCCGTTCCCACGGTGACTTCGGCCACCATCCGGCCGTCGTCCGCGTCGATCCGGATCCCCACCGCCTCCGGCATCGGATACACCCAGATCAGCCCGTCCGGCAGCGGCTTTTTCTCCATCTGGATCGAGCGGCGTACGCCCCGCCACACGTGGTGACAGTGGATGCAGTTCTTCGGCAGCTCCTTGTTCCGGAACTGCACCTCGATCGAGGGCATCGACTCCGGCGTCTTCCAGGGGTACGGCTTTCCCCTTTTTTCCTTCAGACTCTCCCGATTTTTCGGGTAGTCCTTGTGGATTTCGAGCGCGCGGCGCATGGCGGCCTTGAGGCCGGGGATGGTGAAGAGGTAGTCGCCGCGGTCTGCGCGGGAGCCGTAGCGGCCGTAGATCGTGAGGTCGGGATTCAGGAAGAAACCGGCCCATGTCAGGTCGTAGTCGAACTGGAAGATCGAGGTGTCCACGCCCCGCATCTGGATGATCCGCACGCACACGAACTGCTTCGCGAGTTCGTCGAGCTCCTGGTCGAGACGGGCCACCGACCCGTCGAAGCCTCTGCAGGCCTGTCAGGGGGCTCACCGGAAAACGATGAACAGCGGCTTGCCCTCGCGCCGCGCCTGGGCGATCCCGGCCGGCAGATCGTCGTAGATCCACGTCCCGGCCAGCTCGACGGTGTCGCTGACCTTGTCCTTCTTGTCCGCGGGCGAATCGCCGGCGGTGAGGAGGCTCGCGGCGGCCGCGGCGAGGAGGAGGGAGAGGGCGGACGCGGCGAAGAGGCGGGGGCGGGGCATGGGGAACTCCGGTTGGGGGGTGGTTGAAGGACGGAGGCGGGGCGGAACGTTACAGGGAATCCGGGCGGGCTTCGGTCGGAGTGGTCGGACGTGGAAGGGCAATTGTGAATGATGAATTGTGAATTCTGAATTGAAGGAGGGCCAGGCGGTCAGGGTCGGCCGTTCAGGACGTTCAGGTGCGCGAGCACGCAGCGGGGGAGGGCGTCGAGGTCGTAGCCGCCTTCCAGGACGCTGGCGGTGGGCTTCTTCAGGCCCAGCACGACTCGCGTCAGCTCCGCAAAATCCTCGACCTCGAGATTCAGACCGCCGATCGGGTCGTCTTTCCACGCGTCGAAGCCCGCCGAAATCAGCACCAGGTCCGCGTCGAACCTGCGGCACGGCCCCTCGATGACCTCGAAAAACTCCTCGAGAAACGTTCCCCTCCGCGTGTTGTGCGGGAACGGGCGGTTGATCGTGAACCCGAGCCCGCGCCCCGCGCCCGTCTCCGTCCGTGCGCCGGAGCCCGGATAGAACGGGGCGCGGTGCGTCGAGAAATACAGCACGTCCGGATTCTCGTAGAAGATGTCCTGTGTCCCGTTGCCGTGGTGCACGTCCCAGTCCACGATCAGGACGCGCTTCGCCTGCAGCGCGGCGAGAGCGACATTATTGAAGAGGCAGAAGCCCATCGCGCGGTCGCGTGTGGCGTGGTGGCCCGGGGGGCGGACGAGCGCCATAGCGGGGGTGCCGGCGAGCGCTGCCCGCGCCGCGTCGCGCGCCGCGCCCGCGGCCAGGAGCGCCGCTTCTTCCGTTCCCGGCGACGCGAACGTATCGGGATCGATCTGTGCCGGAGCGTTGCGGCAGGCCTCGCGCACGCGTTCGATGTGTTCTTTGGTATGGATCGCGGACAATTCCCGGAACGTCGCCGATTTCGGCGTGCGCCATTCGAGGTCGGGGGCCTCCCGGCGCAGCGTGCGTTCGACGGCCTCCAGTCGCTCCCGGCATTCCGGGTGGCCCGGGGGCGGACGGTGTTCCCGGCAGCGCGGGTCGGTCAGGATGAGCATGTCGGGAGGATAACCGAGGCGGGGTGTGGTCCCGGAGAGGTACGAGCCATAAGCCATAGGCCATAAGCCATAAGGGACGTGGGACCCGGGCTGCCGGCGAACTCCCAGGTCAGCGTCTTTCCATCGCCGGCCCGGCGATCCATCAGCTCTTCAAGACCCCGGTCGCGAACCCAGGCTCAAGTCCCTGTCGCCCCAGGTGGCGCGCGCAGCGCGCCGCTTATAGCTTATGGCTTATGGCTTATGGCTGCCTTCCCCCCCTCGTGACCGCATGCATTGACAACCCCCTCCGCCTCCTACTAGCATTCCCCACCAATCGCAGCGCCGCCCGCCCCCGTTCCAGGAGGGAGGTCCCGCATGAGAGACTCGCACGAGCTTTTTGAAATCGCCCGCCGCGCGAAGAAGTCCGAACCGCCCGCCCGGTCCGTGCTCGAAGCTCTGTCCGGCCAGGCGCCCGTGGCGAATGGCGGTCCCCACTCGCACGCGCTGAGCCCGATGGATCCACGTCTCGTCGACGATCTGATCGCACGGGCGGAGAGCCATCCGCTCGGCGTGGAGTTCCTGTCCGAAGGCTCGCTCGACAGCGTCTCCGCCGGCTTCGGCACCCACGCCTTCACCGTCGAAGCCGCCCGCGAGCGCCTGCGCTCCGAAGCTCCGCCGCTTCCCGGGGAGGGGAACGCGGAATGAGCTGGATGAAGCTTCCGAAGAGGGTGGAGCTTTCGGACATCACGGTTCGGGACGGGTTCCAGCACGAGGAGAAGTGGATCCCGACGCAGGCGAAGGTCTGGATTGCCGAGGAGCTGGTGCTGGCGGGGTACACGCGGCTCGAGGTGACGAACCTCGGGAATCCGAGGGGGATGCCGCAGTTCGCGGATTCGGACGAGGTGCTGAAGCAGGTGCGGTTGAGCAAGCGTGTCGCGGGGAAGATGGCCGAAGTCGAGCTGACGGCGATCACGATCCGCGAGAAGGCGGTGGACCGGGCGATCGAGCTTAAGAAGAGCGGGTACGGGCCGGACCGGATCCTGCTGATGGTATCGACGTCGGCGTCGCACATGACGAAGAATTCCGGGCTCGACCATGCGTCGTACTGGCAGGAGGCCGAGCGGTGCATTCGAAAGGCGCACGACGCGGGGATCAAGGTGAACGGGACGGTGAGCACGATCTGGGGTTGTCCGATCGAGGGGCCGACGAACCTGCACGACGCGGTGACGTTCGCGCGGCGGTTCCTGGACATCGGGGCGGACGACGTCGAGCACGCGGACCACGACGGCTCGGCGCCGCCGAACAAGGTGTACGACTACTTCTCGATGATCCTCGAGAAGATGCCCGACCCGAGGCGGCACGTGGCGCATTTCCACGTCACGCGCGGTTGGGGTCTGGCGAACGTGGTGGCCGCGATGCACGCGGGGATCGTGCGGTTCGAGAGCACGCTGGGCGGAATCGGCGGCCAGCCGGCGAATTTCTTCGACGGGTACCCGGTTGCAGGGACGGGTCGGTACTACTACCAGGATCCGAACAACGTGGGGCTGATTTCGACGGAGGATCTCGTCGTGATGCTCGACGAGATGGGGATCGACACGGGACTCGACGTGGACAAGGTTCTCGCGACCGGCCGGATGGTCGAGCGCATCGTCGGGCGGCGCCTGCGCAGCGAGACGATCAAAAGCGGGCGGATTCCCAAGAAACCGACCGGGTACTGATGCTCGTCCTCTGCGCCCCGAACGCGTTCAAGGGCACGCTGACGGCGGTGGAAGCTGCGGAGGCGATGGCCCGGGGCGCGCGGCGGGCGGGGGCGCGGGCGGTCGAATTCCCGGTCGCCGACGGCGGCGACGGCACCGCGGCCGTCCTCGGCGGGCGGCCCGTCCGTCTGTCCGCCACGGGGCCATTCGGCGAACGCCTGCGCGTCGAATACCGGATGCGTGCGGGCGGCGAAGCGGTGATCGATGTGGCGCAGGTGGGGCTCGCGCGGACGCGCGGGCGCGACCCGCTGCGCGCGCGGTCGGACGGGCTCGGCGAGATGATGGCGGACGCGCTCCGGCGCGGCGCGCGGCGCCTCGTCGTGGCGCTCGGCGGATCCGCAACCGTCGACGGCGGCGCCGGAATGGCGCGCGCCCTCGGCGTCCGGTTTCTCGACCGCCGCGGGCGGCCCTGGACGTCCGGAGGACCGCCGGAGAATCCCGCCGCCGTCGACGCGTGCGGCCTCGACCCCCGGTGGCGCGACGTCCGGATCGACGCGGCCTGCGACGTGCGCACCCCCTTCGGGGACTGCGCGCGCGTCTTCGGCCCGCAGAAAGGCGCTTCCCCCGCGGACGTCGCCGAACTTTCGAAGCGGCTGCGGCGGATGGCGGCCATCGCGGATCCGGAAATCGCGCGGCGGCCCGGGTCAGGCGCTGCGGGCGGCATCGGGTGGGCGCTCGCCGCCCTGTTCGGCGCCCGGCTCCGACCGGGGGCGAAGTTCGTTCTGGCCGCAACCGGGTTCCGGAAAGCGCTCGCGAAGGCGGACCTTGTGCTGACGGGGGAGGGGAAGTGGGACGCGACGACGCGTCAGGGCAAGGCGCCCTGGGCCGTGGTCGCGGCCGCGGAGCACAGGGGCGTCCCGGTCGTGGCGCTGTGTGGGGTGGTGGAAGGGCATTCCCGGGTGGCGCGGGAGCTGGGCGGGAGCCGCGGCGGTGGAATGAAAGCGGAGTCCCGGCGGTTGGAGAAGGCGGCCGAGGTCGTCGTCGGCGAGGTCATTGCCAGGAAGTCCAGGCGAGCCATAAGCCAGAAGCCATAAGCCACAAGCGGCGCCGGTCCGAGGCTTTCAGGAGATCCGAGGTCCCGATTGGGGACTACCTGATGGGCCGTCGCTTATAGCTTATGGCTACTGGCTTATGGCTCGCGCGGAGTCGGAAAACCCGCCCCCCTTGATCCAGCCTCCCTTAGCAGGTAAGGTACCTCCTATGTTGACGCACCGCGTCTTTTCCATCGCCGTCGCCGCTGCGTTCCTCGCGTGCCAGGTCGCCGTATGCGCCTGCCGCTCGCCGCGGGCGGCAGCGCCGGTGAAGAAAGCGGAAGCGCATTCCTGCTGTTCGAAGCACGCGTCGCCGCCGGTCGAAAAGAAGGCGCCGGCGCGCGAATCGAAGTCGTGCTGCTGCTCCGACGGGGCGCACCTCGCGGTCGCGCCCGACGCGCCGCCCGCGACGGAGCAGGCGGAAGTCCAGGCGGCCGCGATGCACGCCCTGCCCCGGCACGCAGCGCCGGACGCGGCCTGCGAGGTTACAGGCTCGCCGCCTTCGCGCGCCTCGACTGTCTCGCTCTACACCCTTCATGGGTCGCTCCTGATCTAGGCGCGCAGGCCGGTCTCCGCATCTCCGCGGAAACTCCGTTCGCATTGACCCCGGCCCGAACTCCACAGGTGCATCGCTTGAGAAACAAGATACTATCGGTCCTGTTCCTCGCCGCTTCCTCCGCGGTTTCCGCTCACAACGCGGCCCGGGACCCCGTGTGCGGCATGATGATCGACCCCGAGACCGCCGCCGCGAAGGCGGAATACCTCGGGGAGACGTACTTCTTCTGCCAGGCCGAGGAGCAGAGGGAATTCCTCGCTAATCCCGCGAAGTTCGCCTCCGCCCTTCGCGTGAAACGCTTCGTGGGCGGCGGCGTCTTCATCGTCAGCATTCTGCCCACGCGTCCCGAAGCGGGCGCACCGGTGCGGATCCGCGTCGTCCTCGTCCCCAATGCGGGCGGCGTGCCCGACGAGGCCAACCCGGTTCCGCTCCGGAACCCCGTGGTCCGGTTCTTCGAGGTCGACCGCGACCGCCCGTCGCGCGAGGAGCGGCTCGAGCTGCAGCCGCTGGGCGGGAACGTCTACGGAACGCTTCGCTGGATCGACCGACCCGGCGAGTACCGGTGCGTGGCGGAGGCGTCGGGCGAGCACGGGGAGGAGGCGCGCGCGGTCGTGCCGTTCAAGGCGGGCGCGGCGTGGGTGGACCTGCCGCCGGCTGACGGCGGATTCACGATGGCGGACCAGCACGGCGTGATGCGGCGCATGGGGAAGGACTGGCTCGCTGTGCACGGAGGGCTGGCGGCGGAAAAGCCGAACGCGAACGCGGTGCTGGACGCGCTCTCCCGGATGGAGTCGGACCGCCGGCTCCTGCCGAAATTCAACCTCCACGTGAACGCCGACGCGAAGCCCGAGTTCGAGCGGTATGCCGCGGAACTCGAGAGGCCGCTCGCGGAGCTGGGAGCACGGGCGGCGGCGCGCGACTGGGAAGGGGCGCGGGCGCAGTGGCGGAAAGTCGAGGCGGAGAACTGCGTGAAGTGCCACCTCAAGTTCCGCTGGGACGTCGTGCGCGACCTGTCGCGGTTTCCGGCGGTGCAGGGAGGGGCGCGATGAGCGCGCGCGCGAAAGCGGCGTCGGTCGCGGGGGCGATCCTGGTCGCGGCAGCGGCGATGTCGCCGTGGGTCCTGCCCCGCGGCCCCGCCGACGCTTCGGACGCCCCCGCCTTCTTCCCCCTCGTCGTCCTCGAGGACCGCTCGCGCGAAGGACGGGCCCTTCCGGGCGATCCGCTTGCGGGGAAGCGGATGTACGACACGCACTGCGCTTCGTGCCACGGGTTCACGGGGGAGGGCGACGGGCCGGCGGCGCAGCTCCTGTGGCCGCGCCCTCGCGTGCACACCGACGCTTCTTACATGAACGCGCGGAGCGACGCCGATCTGTTCCTGGCGATCCAGCAGGGGGGGAAGGCGGTGGGGCGGTCCGGGTTGATGCCGGCGTGGGATGACCGGTTCGACGCGCTGGAGGTCTGGGCGCTGGTCGCCTACGTGCGATCGCTGGCGCCGCCGCCGCCCGCGGGCGCGCCGGCGCACGCAAGGGTGCGGGATCGCGAGACGATTCTCTCGAAGGATCGCGCGGCGCAGGCCGCGCGGGAGAGCGGGACGGCGGTCGAGCACCGGGTGGTGGCGCACGTGCTGGAGGCTGCGAACGGGGAGCCTGCGGGGTACGTGATGTACCCGTCGGAGATCGTGGGAGGCGTGCGCGCCGGCTTCTCGCTCGCGTTCGACGCCGAGGGCAACCTCGTCGGGGCCGAGTCGCACCGGCGGCTCCGGGTGCGCGGGCTGGACCCGGGGGCCGTGGACCGCTGGCTCGCGGCGCTCGGGCGCGAGCGGCTCGAGGGCGCCCCGGAGATCGAAGCCGACCTGAAGCTCGTGCTGAACGGGGCCGCCGCGCGGCTTCGCGCCGCGGTGGCCCAGCACTGGCGCGACGTCGCCGAGGCCGACGACCTCCTGCGCCGTCCGCCCGCCAACTCCGGTACGAAGATCTATCTCTCGCACTGCGCGAGTTGCCACGGCGCCACGGGCCGCGTCCTGGGCCCCGGCGTGGTCGAAGGCCCCTTCCGCCCCCGCAATTTCGCCGACGGCGCGCGCATGAACCAGCTGTCCGACGCTTACTTGAAGTCTGTCGTCACCGAGGGCGGCCTGCACTGGAATCTCTCCGGCTCGATGCCGTCCTTCTATTCGCTCACGAACGAGGACCTCGACGCGCTCGTCCGGCACGTCCGGTCGTTCGCGATTCCCCAGCCCGAAAAACCGTGCCCCTGCTCCGGACGCGAGGGATCCTGCACGATGGTCGACGCCGCCAACCACTGCCGCTGCCGCGGCGTCCATACGACGGAGGAACAATGTCCGCACGCCAAATGACGGTGCTGATGGCCCTCGCCCTCGCGGGGTGCGCTTCGCAGGACGTACGGAAGAACTTCGGGGATTCGCTCATCGACCACCACAGTGGCATGGAATTGTCACTGTTGCCCGTGAACTGGTCCGACGGGCTATCGCTGGCGGAAGTGCTCGAGTCGATCGACCAGTTCGGCCGGACACGCGCTGCGTTCGAGGAGATCGAAGCGGCGCGCGGGAGGCGGCTGGCGGCGGAGGTGCCGGCGAACAATCCCGAACTGGGATTCGAGGGAGCGCAGAGCGTGGACGGCGACGCCACGACCGCCGGGCTCGGCGTGTCGCAGGTCTTCGAGCTCGGGGGGCGGCGGCGGAAACGCACGGCGGTGGCGGAGGCGGGGATCGGGCGCGCGGAGGCGGAGGCGCGCGACGTGCGCCGGGAGTTCCAGGCGCGCGCGCGGACGGCGTACTGGGCCGCGGTCGCCGCGGAGCGCCGGGTCGAGGTGGCGCGGCGGAGCGCGGAGCTGGCCGACAAGGTCGTCGAGGTCGCGGTCGCGCGTTACGAGGCCCGGCAGGCGGCCGCCATCGACGTGAACCTCGCGAAAGTCCGCGCCGGGCAGGCGCGAGCGGGCGTGCGGCGGGCGGAGGGGGAAGCGGAGTCGTCGCGGGCCGAGGTGCTCGCGTTCGTTGCGGATCCGGGGCGCGCGCCCGAAGGCTGGAAGCTGTCCGACGGATTCCCGGCCGAGCGGCCGGCCGTCGATCTCGCGAAGGCGCTCCAGGCGGCGCACGGCGACCGGCCCGACCTCGCGGCGCTGGACGCCGCCGGCGTCGAGGCGGGCGCGCGGATCGATCTGGCGCGGGCCGACGCGGCGCCCGACCTGGGGCTCGGCCTCGGCTACGAGTTCGAGCGCGACCGCGTCGAAGGCGACGGCGTCGACATCCGGGACTCGTCCCACTCGATCACTTTCGGCGTCACCCTGACCCTTCCCGTCCTCAACCGCCGCCGCGGCGAAATCGCCGAGGCCGAGTCCGACCGGCGGCGCCTGGCCGCGCTGCGCACGGCCCTGGAATCCGAGATCGGCCGCGACGTGACGGCGGCGGAGGCGAAGATGCGCGCGGCGGGCGACGTGCTGGCGCTCTACGAAAAGGAAGTGCTTCCTGCCGCCGAGAAAAACCTCGAGGACGTGCGCGCCGCGTACGCCGCCGGCGAGCTGGCGATCGTCGAACTCCTGCGCGCCCAGGAGGACTGGCAGTCGGTCCTCGCCGAATCCGTCGATGCGGCGGCGGGGTATGCCGAAGCGCGGGCCGAGCTCGAGTCGGTGGTGGGACGTCCGCTGGGGGATATCCTGAAATGAAGCGATTTTGCGCGGCAGCGGGGGCGCTTCTGCTGGCGGCGGCGCTTCTCGCTCACGAGGGACACAAGGCGCTCGAGGCGAAGGGCGTCAAGGTGCAGGGGATGCTGGTGATTCTCGACCCGCGGACCGAGCGGGCGATCGGGGTCGCCACGGCGACGGCACGCCGGGGCACGGTGGAGGACGCTCTCGCCGTGAACGCGGCCGCGGCGCTCGCGCCCGGAGCGCGGTCGTTCGCGAGCGCGCGTCTGGCGGGAACGGTGACCGCCGTCAACGTCGCGGTCGGCGCCCGCGTGCGCGCCGGAGACGTGCTGGCCACGGTCGAATCGCTCGAACTGGAGTCGCTGGCGCTGCACTGGCGGCAGTCCGAGGAGGATCTGCGGTTCGCGGAAGCCGATCTCGCGCGCGCGAAATCGGTCACGCCCGCGGTGCTTCCCGAACAGGAACTCGACTCGCTTCAGGCGGCCGTCGCGGAGCGGCGGCTGGCCGCGGCGGCGGCGAGGGCGAAGCTCCTTCTTGTCGGGCTCACCGAGGAAGGGCTTGCCCTCGTCCGCGACGGCGGCGCTCCCGCGCGGTTTCTCCCCGTGACGGCGGCGCTCGACGGCATCGTTTCGCACGTGGACGTCGCGGTGGGGGAGCCGGTCCTTCCCGACCGGCACCTGTTCGAAGTGGACGACGACCGCGAGATCTGGGTCGTGGGCAGCGTGCCCGAGCCGTTCGCGGCGGACGCCGCGACTGGCCGCGAGACGCGCATCACCTTCGAGGCCGTCCCCGGGAAGACCTTCACGGGACGCATTACCCGGATCGCGGGCCGCATCGAGGAAGCCTCGCGGATTCTTCGCGTCGCGGTGAAGCTCGAGGAGCCGGGTGCCGTCCGCCCGGGCACGCCGGGACGGATGGAAATCGTCCGCCGGACGGCCGATGCCATCCTGGTCCCTTCCGCCGCCGTCGGCGGGCGCGGCCTCGACCGGTACGTCTTCGTTTCGCTCGGCAACGGGCGGTATCGCCGGCAGGACGTGGTGCCCGGCATCCGCCGAAGCGGCGAAATCGAGATCGCGCGGGGGCTCAAGGAGGGCGAACCCGTCCTCACGGATGGCGTCCACCAGCTCAGCGCGCTCTTCGCCACGGGAACGCTCGAGCTGCACGCGGAAGCCTGGGATTTGTGGGGGATCCGCGTGGCGGAAGTGGATCTCCGTGGGGTCGACGAGGTCCTGAGGCTGCCGGCGACGCTGGGAGTTCCGCCGGGGGCATCCGGTTTCGCCTCGCCCCTTGTTCCCGGCAAGATCCGCCGCATCCTGGCGTTCCCCGGCGACACCGTCGCAGCGGGCGCCGCGCTCGCGGAGATCGACTCGCTCGAAATGCGCGAAACACAGGTGGACCTGGTGCGCAGCAACTCGCGCCTGGCGCTTCTCGAATTGCGGGCTGCCGGGCTGCGGGAGCTGGAGAAGAAGGGGATTGCGGCGCGGAAGGAGCTTCTCAAGGTCGAGTCGGACCTTCGCCTCGAACGCCTGGCCGAGCAGGCGCTCCGCGCCCGGCTGGCGACCGCCGGTATGTCTTCCTCGGACATCGCGGGCGTCGTCGCCGACAGGACTCCGAGGGAGGCCCTGCTTCTGCGCGCCCCCATCGCGGGAGTGATCGTCGCCGCGGACGTCGCCGTCGGCCAGGTCGTCGAGCCGCACGAGCGCCTCTTCGAAATCGCCGACCTCGCCCGCATCCAGGCCGAGGGAGCCCTCTCGGAGGCCGACCTGCCGCGCGTTCCCTCGCCCACCGGCCGTCCCGTCTTCGTCCGCCCCGTCGCGTTTCGAGGCCTCGCCTGGACCGGCGCGGTCGTGGTGACCGCTCCCGCCGTGGGCGCCGGCAACGTCCTCTCGATCTGGGGCGAAGTCGCCAACCGCTCCGGCCAGCTCCTCCCGGGCATGGTCGCGGAAATGGTGCTCGTCGTCTCGGAAGGAAAGGGCGACCGGCCGATCACCGCTCCGCTCGAGTCCCTCTGGCCGTCGGGCGGCGAATGGTTCGTGTTCCTCGAGGACGGCGACGGCTTCCGCCGCCAGCGCGTCGTCCCCGGCCGCCGCGGCAGCCGCTTCGCCGAAATCCGCCAGGGCCTCTTTCCCGGCGACAGGGTCGCCACCAGCGGCCTCGACGCTCTCGACATCGCCATCGGATCGCTTCGCTGATGCTCAACCGGATCATCGCGCTCTCGCTGACCCGCCGCGGCCTCGTGCTCGGCGCCGCGCTCGCGCTTTCCGTCTACGGCGGCTGGATCGCCGCGGGAATGAAGATCGACGTGCTCCCCGGCCTCGACCGCCCCACGGTCACCGTGATGACGGAATCGCCGGGCCTGGCGCCCGAGGAAGTCGAACGCCTCGTCACCTTCCCGATCGAAACCTCGGTGAACGGATCCTCGGGCGTCCGCCGCGTCCGCTCCGCGAGCGGCGTCGGCCTCTCGATCGTCTGGGTCGAGTTCGACTGGGGGACCGACGTCTATCAGGACCGGCAGATCGTCGCCGAGAAACTCGCGCAGGTCCGCGAGCGCCTCCCCGAAGGCGTTCACGCCGAAATGGCCCCCATCTCCTCCATCATGGGCGAGATCCTCCTCGTGTCGCTTTCGTCCGGCGACGGCACGACGAAACCCATGGACCTGCGCACGATCGCCGAATGGAACGTCCGCCCCCGCATCCTCTCCGTCCCCGGCGTCGCCCAGGTCACCGTCATCGGCGGCGGCCTCCGGCAGATCCAGGTCACCACCAGCCCCGAAAGGCTCCGCCGCTACGACGTCACCCTCGACGACCTCGTGGACGCCGTACGGGACTCCAACGCCGCGGGCGCCGCGGGCGGATTCCTCATCGAACCCCAGACCGAATCCCTCATCCGCATCTCCGGCCGCGCCGAGTCCCTCGACGACATCCGCTCCGGCGTCGTCGCCGACCGCAAGCCCGCACCCGTCCTCGTCCACGACGTCGCCGACGTGGACTTCGGCACCGCCGTCGCCCGGGGCGACGGCTCCGTCGGCGGCTCCCCGGCCGTCATCCTCTCCATCCAGAAACAGCCGGACGCCGACACCGTCCGCCTCTCCGCCGAAATCGACGCCGTCCTCGCCTCCCTCAAGGGCTCCCTGCCGAAGGACGTCGTCGTCAACCCCGCCCTCTTCCGCCAGGAAACCTTCATCCACGCCGCCATCGAAAACGTCCTCCACGCCCTCCGCGACGGAACCCTCCTCGTCGTCGTCATCCTCGTCCTCTTCCTCTGGAACCTCCGAACCTCCGTCGTCAACCTCGCCGCCATCCCCCTCTCCCTCGTCGTCACCGTCCTCGTCTTCCACGCCTTCGGCCTCTCCATCAATACCATGACCCTCGGCGGCCTCGCCGTCGCCATCGGCGAACTCGTCGACGACTCCATCGTCGACGTCGAAAATATCTTCCGCCGCCTCCGCGAAAACCGCGCGCGTCCCGCCCCCGATCACCCCCTGCTCGTCGTCTACCGCGCCTCCGCCGAAGTCCGTAACTCCATCGTCTACGCCACCCTCGTCATCGTCGTCGCCCTCTTCCCCCTCATGTCCCTCTCCGGCGTCGAAGGACGCCTCTTCGCCCCCGTCGGCTACGCCTACGTCACCGCCCTCGCCTCCTCCCTCCTCGTCAGCCTCACCGTCACCCCCGCCCTCGCATACCTCCTCCTCGGCCGCGCACGCGTCACCGAACGCCGCGGCGACCCCGCCCTCCTGCGCTTCCTCAAGGCCGCCGACCGCCGCCTCCTCCAGTTCACCCTCCGCCACCCCGTCCTCGTCCTCGTCCCCCCCGCCCTCGGCGTCGCCGCCGCCGCCTGGGCCTTCACACGCATGGGCGGTGAGTTCCTCCCACCCTTCAATGAAGGCTCCTTCACCGTCAACATCGCCGCCGAACCCGGAACGTCGCTGGCCGAGTCGAACCGGCTGGGGCGGGTGGCGGAAGGGCTGATGCGGGAGGTTCCGGAAGTGGCCTCCACCGCGCGGCGCACGGGTCGCGCGGAGATGGACGAGCACGCGGAGGGGGTCAACTCCTCCGAGATCGACGTGCTCCTCCGCGCCGGCCGGCCGCGCGACGTGGTGATGGCCGACATCCGCGAGCGCCTCTCCTACATGACGGGCGTCGCGGTCAACGTCGGCCAGCCGATCTCGCACCGCATCGACCACCTGATGAGCGGCGTTCGCGCCCAGCTCGCGGTGAAGATCTACGGCCCCGACCTCACGGTGCTCCGCGACACGGCCGCGCACCTCGCCGACTCCATGTCGAAAGTCCCCGGCGTCGTCGATCTCCAGGTTGAACCCCAGGTCAACATCCCGCAGGTCCGGGTGCGCGTGAAGCGCGACGCGCTGATCCTCTACGGCCTCTCGGCGGGTCACGTCGCCGACGCGCTCGAGACCGCGCTTCGCGGACGCACCGTCTCGCAGGTCCTCGAGGGCGACGCGACGCTCGACCTCGTCGTCTGGTTCGACGAGGACGCCCGCAACGACACCGACGTCATCGGCCAGACGCTTCTCACCACCCCTTCCGGCGCCCGCATCCCGCTGGCCGCCGTCGCCGACGTCATCCGCTCCACGGGCCCCAACACCGTCAACCGCGAAAACGCTGCCCGCCGCATCACGGTCCAGTGCAACGTCGCGGGCCGCGACCTCGATTCCGTCGTCGCCGACATCCGCGCCCTCGAACCCTCCCTCGCCCTCAAACCCGGCTACCGCGTCGAGTACGGCGGCCAGTTCGAAGCCCGCCGCGCCGCTGCCGGCCGCATCGCCGTCCTCTCCGGCTTCGCGATCCTCGTCATCTTCGTCCTCCTCGCCCGCGCCCTCGACTCCTGGCGCGCCGCCCTCCAGTGCCTCGTCAACCTCCCCCTCGCCTTCGTCGGCGGCGTCCTCGCCGCGTGGTGGTTCGGCGGCCGCACCCTCTCCGTCGCCTCCCTCATCGGCTTCATCACCCTCACCGGCATCGTCATGCGCAACGGCATCATGATGATCAGCCACTACATCCACCTCATGAAGCACGAAGGAGAAGTCTTCGGCGAGGCCATGATCATCCGCGGCTCCCTCGAACGTCTCGCCCCCGTCCTCATGACCGCCCTCACCGCCGGCATCGGCCTGGTCCCCCTGGCGCTCGGAAAGGGCGAAACCGGTAAGGAAATCCTCCACCCCCTCGCCATCGTCGTCATCGGCGGCCTCGTCTCCAGCACCCTTCTCGACCAGTTCGTCACACCGGCACTCTTCTTCCTGCTCGGCAGGAAGGTCTACGAGAAGCGCCGCTCCCAGTCCCACGCTCCGGAACCCGTGCCGCCTGAACTGGCGGCCGCCGTGGCGGAATCAGGAGAGATCCCATGAAATGCGCCATTCCCGCCTTCCTCGCCCTCGCTGTCTTCGCCACAGGCTGCGGGAAGGAAGATGACCACTCCGGACACAATCACGGCAAGGACGCCCACGGCGGTACGCCCGTAAAGGTCGAGTCCAAAGGATTCGATGATTCGATCGCCCAGATGGAAGCGCGTCTCGCCTCCATCGACGCCCTCGTCGCTTCCGGGAAACTCGACGAAGTTCACAAGGACGCCGAGGCGATCCAGAAACTCGCCGAAGGTCTCCCCGAGCACGCCAAGGGCTTCGCGGCCGAAAAGGCGACCGCGATCGGCGCAGCGTCGAAGGAACTCGCCGGATTTTTCGCGGAAATCGACGAGGCCGCCGACAACGGAAAGAAGGATGAGACCGTCGCGGTCGTGAAGAAGATGAAGGACCTGGTGGCCCGGCTGAAGGGGATGAAGTAGGCGCCGATGTCTCAGGCATGATTTTCGCTGCAGCCCCGCGCGCGCGAATGCCGAAGAAATTCACGCATGCGCCTCTTCGATTTTCTCCTCGTGACGCTCATCACCGCGGCGCTGGCCTCGGTCATCGTCGTCTTCCGCGACGACGCCATGCCGTATCCGGTCCGGCACCCCGACGTCGCCCTCGACGCGCCCCACGCGCGCCCTTGGGCGGGGATCATGATCCACTCGAGCGGCACGCGGCGGGGGGGTCTCGCCACCATCGAGAAGGCGCACGCGACGCACGGCGGCGCTCCCTTCCATTTCGTCATCGGCAACGGTACCGAAACGCCGGACGGGGCGGTCGAGGAAGCCCCGCGCTGGCGCGAGGACCGGCCGGGGAAGAACCCGGACGCGATCGAGGTCTGCATCGTCGGCGACCTGGAGCGCGAGCGCATGACCAAGCGGCAGGACCTGGCGCTTCGGGATCTTCTCCTGCGCGTCTGCCGCGAAAAGATGATCCCGGCGTCGGAGGTCTACGCGGAGAGCGAGAAACGGAAGGGGATTGCGTGTCCCGGGCGGTACTTCGACGCAGCGGGGACGCGGATCTGGCTGCAGGCGGCGTTGGGAAAGCAGTGAGAGTTTGAGAAACATTCGCGTGCCGACCCTCGCGGCACGGCCCGTGCCGCGCGTCTGACCTGGTGGGTTGCATCCTGGCCTTGCGGCGCGCGGCGCGGGCCGGCCGCTCGGGTCGTCCCGCGACTGTTTCTCAAACTCTGTGGAGGGCTGGACATTGAAGGCGGGCCGCGGCGCGGACGACAGTTGGAACAAACCGGCCGGAATCCAGGAGCCATAAGCGGCGCGCTTCGCGCGCCACCCCGGGCGCAGGGGACTTCAGTGTTCCCGGGCTGTGGGGAGATCGGGAACACTGAAGTCCATTTCGCTCCACATGGCGCGCGAAGCGCGCCGCTTATGGCTTATGGCTTCTGGCTTATGGCTCACTTCTCTTGGCTTCCAGCACCTCGATCGCGCTCAGCCCCGGCGATCCAGCCAACCCTACCTCGGCACCACCCCTCGCGCCGCCATATCCGGCAGCCCGATCGTGAATATCACAAACGCCGCCACGGCCCCCATCACCAGAAACAGCACGATCGGAAGCACCGCCGTGATCTTCGCAATCCTGTGCGCCGCTTCGTCTCGATGGTTCTGCGCAATCTTGAGCAGCGACCGGTCGATCGACCCGGATTCTTCCCCGACCTCGAGCATCGCGAGGTCGAGCGGCGGCAGCACGCGATCGAGCGTCTCGACGAGCGGCCGCCCGAGATCCGAACGTGCCGCCGCGGCCGCGCGCCGCCCGACGCCGCCCCCCGCGGCCGCGGCGGCCAGCTCGAGCGCGCGGCGGAGGGGAACCGCCGCCCGTACCCCGGACGCGAACGTCTCGCAGAACCGCGCGAGCGAAACGCGTCTCGCGATGTCCCCGACGATCGGGAGCTTGTCGCGCGCGGAACTCGTGAACAGAACGTACGCGCCGCCCAGCACCGCCCACAACATGCCGAGATTCGCCAGCAGCGAGAGCGGGGAAGCGCCGAACACGATCCACGCGAAGACCCAGGGAATGATCGCGGCCGCATGGAGCACGACGACCGGGTACAGCACCGCGTTCAGGATCTTCCGCCGCAGCAGCCACTCGACCCGCGCCCGCTCCGCCAGCTCCTTCAGCGTCTCCTCGAGCCGCCCCGTCTCCTCCCCGGCCCGGATCACCTCGACGTCGATCGCCGGTACCCCCGAGCCCGCGAGTACCTCGGAAAGCGCCCGCCCGTCCGATTTCTTCGCGAGCCCCGGCTGCCCCAGCGATTCGAAAATCCGCGGCAGCGCCAGCGAGGCGCCCACACCCGCCGACAGTCCGCTGTAAAGCGTCGCCCGGTCCATGCGCCGCAGCGTACCCCGCCGCCCCCCAAATGAAAACGGCGGGCGGGAGATTCCTCCCCCGCCCGCCGCCGGGATATGCGCCTCTACTTCTTCGCCGCCGGCACCACCTCGAACGCCGCGTCGCCCACCATCACCACCAGACGATCGCCCAGCGCGAAGTACTTGCCCAGCTCCGGCTTCTCCTTCAGCAGCTTGAAGTACTCGTCCGACAGGTACTCAACCTTCGTCGTCTTCACGTCGCCCTTCGCCTTCTGGTCCATCCACACCCCGTCGACCTGGTAGAACGTGCGGTCGCCGATCGTCGTGACAGCGTCGCCCTTCCCCTCCTGGCCCTGCTGACGCTTCTTGCGCTCGAAGAAGCCCTCGTTGTGATCCGCTTCGCCAGACTTCATCTTGTCCAGTGCCTTGCTCGCGGCCACTCCGCCCTCCCCGCCGCCGGCGCCCAGCGCCTCCCTGCCGTCGTCGAGCTTCTCGGCCTCCTCCGCGGGCATGTCCCCACGCCGGCCGCCCCAGGCGCGATCCGCCGGCGCCCCCGGAGCAGGTGCGCCCGCCGGCCGGTTGGCGATCCGCGCGTTGTCCTCCAGCACGAGCCACGACGTGTACTTCGTCATCACGCCGAATTCCTTCGCGAGCGCCACGATCTCTTTCTTCAGCTCCTCCTTCTCGCCGTTCAGCCGGATCGCGTCCATCAGATGGCCGATCTTGCTGATCGCCCAGAGGCGGGGGATGGAGTCATGGGAAGCGGACTCCTTCGGGAACCCGGCCTCGTAGACGAATTCGCGGGGCTTGCCGTTGACGCTTCCCTTGAGCTTGATCGAGCGGGAGCCGTCGGCCTTGAAGCGGCCGAAGACGGCGATCTGCTGGCCCTTGAAGACGTCGGCGAGAGCCTTGGGGTAGGTGTCGTAGATCTCGGTGCCTTCGCCCTGGAGCTCGAGCTTCACGTCGGCGAGGACCGGCGCGCCGATCTTTTCGTAGTAGCCGGCCATCTTGATCTCGAGGTTCTCCGTCGGGGTGATGTACTCGCGGAGGCCCTTGTTTTCCTCGGCGATGCGGTCGAGGAGGTTGACGTTGAGGTCGAAGCCGACGCCGAGGGTGAAGATGCGGGCGTTGGCCTTGTTGGCGTCGCGGGTGATTTTCACGATCTTCTCGGGGTCGGTTTCGCCCAGGGTGGGCTCGCCGTCGGTCATGAAGATCACCATGTACGGCCGGGCGGCGTCGCCGGCGTTCATGGCGAGCGCCATGGACATCGCGTCGGAGATGTTGGTGCCGCCGCGGGCCCTGAGGCCGTCGATGTACGTGCCGGCCTCGACGAGGTTCTCCTGCGTGCACTCGACGAGCTGCTCCTTCCATTTCCGCGCCTCGGTCGAGAACGCCACGATATTGAAGCGGTCTCCGACGTTCAGCGTCTGGAGCCCGGCCTTGAGCGCCTTCTTCGCCTGCGGCATCCGGTCCTGCTCCGCCATCGACATCGACGTGTCGAGCACGAAGCAGACGTCGCGCTTCACCACCTCGGCGTCCGTCGCCTCGGCGCGCGGCGAAACCAGCAGCATGAAGTACCCGTCCTCGCCCGCGCCGCGCTGCGCGACGAGGTTCATGCCGAAGTCGCCGTCCTGCTGGGTGAAATAGAGGAGGAAGTCCTTGTCCGGGGTCGCGTTGGTGGCCTCGAAGACCGCCGTCCCCTCGAAGTCGCTCTTGCGCGCGACGTCGACCGGGTGCGTCGGGCTCATCAGGCTCTTCAAGGGCACGTTTGACTTCACCTTCACCGAAACGCGGCACTCCTCCAGCGGCTTCGAGCTGAACTTCTCCGTGTTGAGCGGGTACCGGTAGATGCACAGCCCGCCGTCGGCCTTGATCGTCTCGCTGTACGCGAGCTTCACCCGTTTCTCCTCGTTCGGGAGGATCGGGAACACGCGCAGCTTGAACATCTTCTGACCCACGTACTCGAGCAGCGCGGGGTCCTGCATCGACCGCACGATCTGCTCGTAGGTGTTGCGGGCCTTGTCGGCGTCGAGGAGCTCGGCTTCCTGCTCCACGCCGTTGATCCACATGCTGAGTTTCGAGATCGACGCTCCCGCGGGGACCGGGAACATGTACGTCGCCTCGATCTGCCGCCCGTTCGGGTTGACGAAGACCTGGTCGATCTCCGTCGTCGCCACCTGGTTGTCGATCGTGACTTCGACGCGGTGGTATTTCACCGCGATCGGCGTCAGGCCGGGTTCCGTGACCTGCATGAACCCGTCGGCCGCGGCGAAGCGGGCGAGGAAGAGGAGAGCGAGCAGGCTCGAAAGGACGCGTTTCATGGAAGAACCTCCGTTTAGGCCCCCGGAATCACTGCGCGCCGATTCGACGCGCGCGCCGGGCGAAGGTTCCCTGAATTCTGCGAAATGTCGTGCCGCGGGCGGGGTTCGGAGTTCGGAGTTCGGCGTTCGGCGTTGAGCCTGCGGGAGGGCGTCGAGACCCCGGATGCCGCACCGCGGTCGCCCCGGAAGAAGAACGGGGTGGGCTCCAGGAGCCCACCCCAGTTCTCGGACCCGACAGTTTGACGGCGTCAACTCCGAACGCCGAACGCCGAACTCCGAACGGCGGGGTAGGCTACTTCTTCTCCGGCGCCGGAACTACTTCCAGCGCTTCATTCTCGCTGATCACGACGATCAACCGCCCGCCAATCGCAAAGTACCGCGCCAGCCCCGGCTTGTCCTTCAGCAGCTTGAAGTACTCGTCCGACAGGTATTCGATCGTCGTCTTCTTCATCTCCGGCTTGAATTCCCCGTCGACCCAGACACCTTCGTCCGAGAGATAGAAGGTGCGCGTTCCCACCTGCTGCACCTTCTTGCTCCCGCCGACGTCCCGTCCGCCCTTCATCGCGTCCGCATCCCGGCTCGCCTTGACACCTCCCGCGCCGCCGCCGACGCCCATCGCGTCGTAGACTCCGGCCGCCTTGCCCGGCGCCCGCCCGCGACCCATGCTCTCGCCCGAGTCGCCCTTCATCCTGCCGTCGGCGCTCTCGTTGTGGTCGGATTCCTCTCCGTCCGGAAACATCACGGCGGGATCGTCCGTCGGCGCCCCTGCCGCAGGGATGCCCTTGCGCTCGAAGCCGTTACGAGGGGCTTCCGGAGCCGGCGCGCCGCCACCCCCTGTCACACGCAGGTTCCGCCGACCGCCAAACCGCCCGCCCGCGACCCCGTTCCGCGCGTTGTCCTCGAGCACCAGGAACGACGTGTACTGAGTCACGACGCCGAATTCCTTCGCCAGCGCAATGATCTCCTTCTTCAACTCCTCCTTCTCCCCGTTCAGGCGGATCGCATCCGACAGGTGGCCCACCTTCGAAATCGCCCACAGCCGCGGCACCGATTCGTGTTCGGCGGACTGGGCGGGGAAGCGGGTTTCGTAGACGAACTCGCGCGGCTGGCCGTTCACGGTGCCCTTGAGGCGGATCGAGCGGGCGCCGTCGGCCCTGAAGCGACCGAAGACGGCGATCTGCTGGCCCTTGAAGATGTCGGTAAGCTTCTTCGGGTAGACGTCGTAAATTTCGGTGCCATCGCCGGGGATCTCGAGCTTCACGTCGGAAAGGACCGGCGCGCCGAGCTTCTCGTAGTAAGCGGCCATGCGCGTCTCCAGGGCCTCGGTGGGCGTGACGTACTCGCGCAGTCCGCCGTGCTCCTCGGCGAGCAGATCGAGAAGGCGCACGTTCAGGTCAAAGCCGACGCCGAGGGTGAAGATCCGGGCCTTCGAGGAGTTCTTTTCGCGGGTGAGCGCGAGGATCCGGTCCGGTTCGACCTCGCCCAGCGTCGGCTCGCCGTCCGTCATGAAGATCACCATGTAAGGCCGGGCCGCGTCGCCGGGGGAGAGCGCGAGCGCTTTCTCGAGCGCTCCCGAAATGTTGGTGCCTCCTCGAGCCTTGAGCTTCTCGATGAATCCGCCGGCCGCCTGGATGTTCGCGTCGTTCGCTTCCATCAACGCCTCCGACCAGGGGTAGACCTCGGTCGAGAAGGCGACGACGTTGAAGCGGTCGCCCGGGTTGAGCGTCTGGAGGCCGGCCTTGAGCGCCTTCTTCGCCTGGGCGATCCGGTCCTGCTCGGACATGGACATGGAGGTGTCGAGGACGAAGCAGACGTCACGTTTCAGGATTTCGCCGTCTCTCGCCTCGGCCCGCGGTGCGAGGAGCAGCATGAAGTAACCGTCCTCGCCCGGCGTGCGCTGCGCGACGAGGTTGAGGCCGAACTCGCCTTCGCCCTGCGAGTAGTAAAGGACGAAGTCCCGGTCCGGCGCCACGTTGGCGGCCTCGTACACCGCGGTCGCCTCGAAGTCGCTCTTGCGTGCGACGTCGACGGCGTGGGAGGGCGAGATGATTCCCTTGATCGGGACGTTCGATTTCACCTTCACGGAAACGCGGACTTCCTGGACGGCCTGGGAGGAGAACCTCGCCGTGTTGAGTCCGTACCGGAACTGGCAGATGCCGGCGTCGGCCTTGAGCGTTTCGCTGTAAGAGAGCTTCACCCGCTTTTCCTCGCCGGGCAGGATCGGGAACACGCGCAGCCGGAACATCCTGGAGCCCACGAATTCCAGCAGCGCCGGGTCCTGCCGGGAGCGCACGATGTCCTCGTAGATGCCGCGCGCCTTCTCGCTGTCGAGAAGCTCGGCCTCCTGCTCGACGCCGTTGATCCACATCGACAGGCGGGACATCGAGGCGCCCGCCGGGACCGGGAAGACGTACGTCGCCTCGATCTGGCGCCCGTTCGGATTGAGGAAGACCTGGTCCACCTCGGTCGTCGCCACCTGGTTGTCGACCGTCACCTCCACCTTGTGGTACTTGACCGGCATCGCCTGGAGGGAACGATCCGAGACCTGCATGAAGCCCTGCGCCGCGGCGAGGGAGGGGAGAAGGGCGAGGGCGAGGAAGGGAAGGGTGCGCCGGAACATGGGGGGCCTCCAGTGTTTTGGTCTGGAGGATGAATACGAAGGAAGACCGCCTCGGGTTCGACCTGATTTGCGGGCTATCGCTTCAGGGAACGGACCTCGAGGTCCTTGAAGAACGCGCTTCCGTTCGCGACTCCGACCGAAAACCCGCCGGATTCGGCGAGTCCGAGGTGGCCGACCCAGGAGGGTTCCTCCCTGTCGTCGATCGTGAGCGCGGCCACGCCGTCACGGACGACCAGGCGGTACTCGTGGTAGTCCTCGCGCTTCGCGGGCGTCGACGGGCCGTCCCCCGTGCTCTGGAATTTTCCGTCGGCGACGAAGCCGTTGAAGCCTTTTTTGCCGATGACGACCCTTCGGTGGACTTTTCCGCCGGTCCGGAAATCCAGGATCAGCCAGGACTGTCCGTCCGGTACCCTCGCCTTGAACGCCGCGACCCAGTCGTCGCCCGCGTCCCAGGAAGGCGCGTGCGCCAGGCTGGGTTCTTCGCCCGCCCGCAGGCTGAGCTTGTTCGCCTCCACCTGGCTCGCGGACCACAGGCCGAAGTGCGTCGGGGACTTCCTTCCCTGGGCGTCGTCGTATTCGGTCACGGGTTCGAATTCGGCGTCAAGGTCCCGGGTGACGAATCGCGGACTGCCCGCCACCTCCAGCCGCCGAAGGGCGACCCCTCCGCTGAATTGGAACCCGACTTCTCCCGAGGGTGCATGGGCCAGCATGAACTCGCGTTTGTTTCCATTCACCGTGCACGCGTATCCGTTCGAGGCCGCGCCGATCTCCACCCGGATCCATCCTTCCGGGTCGCGCGGCAGCTCGTCCGTCTGTCCGGTCCAGGGGTAGCTGATGGAGACCGGTTCGCGGCCCTGGCCGGCCTGAAAGCTGGTTGAGATTGCCTCGTGGGGGCCGCAGCGTCCGGTGACGAGGGCCAGCATCGCCCCGGGCGCCAGCCTGAACTCGGCCACGACGACGATCTCAGGATACTCCAGCCCGGGGAGGAACAGCGAGGCCGGATGCGGTGCCTCGATCGTAAAGTCCGCCCCCTCGGCGTAGTCGACATTTCCCTCGCCCACGAAGTCATCGAGGAACTCGTCTCCCGCGGGGAACACGAGGTGGGTCCGGATGCCGTCGCCCTCGACGCGCGCCTGCGTGTAGAGCCGGAGATCGCCGACCGTCGCCACGCCGCCCCCCGCCCGCAGCATGTCGCGCGCGTACTGCAGATCCTTGTCGTCGGTCGGAATGTCGCGGAACTTCCGGAGGTACTCCCGCGCCAGCCGCGCGCCTCCCTCGGGATCGTCGTTCGCCGCGTCCATCCCCTTCATCAGCGCGTCGAACTCCAACCACTCCGCCTTCGTCGCCGAGTCGTCCAGCAGCTCTCGCTGCGCCGGCAGCAGCTTCAACCCGCGCCGGCGCGCGCGCGCCGCAGCCTTCCACAGGATCTCGCGCGTCCCGCAGAAGTACCCGAGGTCGATCGCCGCGAGCACGGCCTCGTTCGTCGGATTCTGGCCGCACGCGCGTTCGAAGAGTTCCCGGGTGGACAGGTTTTGAATCCGCAGCGTCAGCTGCTCGGCATGCGTGGCCAGCAGGATGCACCCGTCCGCCGCCTTCACCAGGTGGACCCTTCCCGTCACCCGGCTCCCGTCGGCGCACTCGATCGTCAGAGGCTCGCCGATCCGTGCCTGAAAATGCGCCAGGACCGCCTGGTCCGCCATCCTGCCGTGCTTCACCACCCGCCGCGCCACCTCCAGCTTCTTCCGCTCGTCCGCGCCCGCGCCTTCCGCGAGCCGGTTCAGCTCGCGGTCCGCGCGGTCCCAGTCGCGGCCCGCAAGCAGCCGGCGAAGTCCCGGCAGTCCCTCCTTCGGCGACCAGTCCTTCTCCAGCCGGCGCGCCTCCGTTTCCAGGATCTCCGCCGCCTCCGGCGGCATCCGGTTCTTCATCGATCGCAGCCGCGCCGCCCCCTCCGCCCCCGCGGGCGCCTCCGCCGCCATCCGCCTCGCCCGCACCGCCGCGCGCGCCTCCACCTGCGACCGCTCCCGCTCCACCCGCGCACTCTGCTCCGCATCCGGCGGCAGCACCTTCTTCCAGCATGCCAGCGCCCCGCGGAAATCGTCCCCCTTCATCAGCACCGCCGCCGCTACCACCGTCTCCCCGAACTGCGCTTCCCAGTCCCCCAGATCCGCACGCACCGGCGCGCCGCCCCCGCCGCCCCCGCCCGCGGCCGGCGCCGGTGACTTCGTCCGTTGATACGTGCCCACCATCCAGGCCAGCAGCCCCAGCGAGAGGAGAATCGTCCCACCCGCCGCCGCGTAGGCGAGCCGGTACGAGGGTTGCCGTACCGCCGCCGCCGCGGCGATCGAGGAGCCGGGAAGCGGCATCGACGGCGGCGTCGGGCTCGCCGGTACGGGAACCGGGACCGGCGGCGCCTCCACGGGCCCCGACGCAGCCATGCCCTCCTGCTCCGCCTTCTCCAGCGCCTCGATGAACTCGCTCACCGACCCGAACCTCAGCGCCGCGTTCTTCGACAGCGCCTTGTCGATGGCCGCCGCCACCGGGGGCGGGGCCTCCCGAAGCGGCGGCACCGGGTACTGGAGGTGCGCGAGCAGGACCTCGACCGCCGCTTCGCCGTCGAACGGCAGCCGCCCGCTGATCATCAGGTAGGCCATGATGGCCAGCGAGTACTGGTCGGACCGCGCGTCCGCGGGCATGCCGCGACAGACCTCGGGCGACATGTAGTGCGGCGTCCCGAGCACCTGCCCCGTCACCGACAGGTTGACGTTCGAGTTCTCCTCGCGCGCGAGGCCGAAGTCCACGAGCTTGGGTTCGGCTTCCTTGGTGAAGAGGACGTTGGCGGGCTTGACGTCGCGGTGGAGGATGCCCGCCTTGTGCGCGGCGGCGAGCGCCGAGCCGACCTGCCGCGTGATGCGAAGGGCGTGGCGCAGCGGCAGCTTCCGGTTCTTCTGGAGGTACTTCTGAAGGGAGCCGCCCTCCACGTGTTCCATGACGAGGAAGGGGATGCCGCGCTCTTCGCCCGCGGTGAGGATGCGGACGACATGGGGGTGGTCGATCCGGGCGGCTGTGCGGCCTTCGCGGAGGAAGCGTTCCTTGAGGGTGGCGTCGGCGCGCAGGTCGGCGGGGAGCACCTTGATCGCGACGGTGCGTCCGAGGCGCTCGTCGTGCGCACGGTACACGACGCCCATGCCTCCGGCCCCGAGCTGGGACTGGATGACGAATCCTGAAAGGACGCGGCCGATCATCGTGGGAGGTTGGGGCATGGGGGGGCGGGAACAGCAACTTTCAACTTCAACGTTACAATTTCCAAGCAACTTCAATGCGACAACTTCAAACGACAATGGCGGCGTGGACGTCCGGAGGCATATACAGCCGGAATGCCCGGGGCGTTCCATCCGATTGAGGTCGGCACCTCGGTCGACCCCTACGAACCCATCACGTCCAGCGCCTCGAACTTACCCCCCAGCGCCTTGTCCGGGTCGACGGACAGCCAGCGCGACAGCACGGTCGCGTACACGGATCTGAAATCCACCTTCCACATCAGGTCGCCCTGGTCCAGCTTCCCGAGGTCCGGCGCGCTCCCGACGACTCCGCCCTTCACGCACTTCCCCATCAGGAACAGCGGCGACGCCGCGCCGTGGTCGGTCCCCTGCGATTCGTTTTCCGCGACCCGCCGGCCGAATTCGCTGAACGTCATCGTCACGACCCGCCCCGCCAGCTCGCGCGCGTCCAGATCCTTCTGGAAGGACCAGAGGGCCTCCGACAGCACCGTGAGCAGATTTGCGTGCGCCTGCCGCTGGTTCGCGTGCGTGTCGAATCCGCCCAGTCCGATCAGGTACACCTTCGCCCCGAGGCCTTCCTCGACCGCGTTGGCGATGAACCGCAGGCCCTGCGCGAGGCCCGTTCCCGGGTACGCGACGGGGGAGGGCGGCTTCTGAGCGATCGTCCGGATTCTCTCGATCTGCGCCAGCAGCTCCAGCCCGCGCCCGCGCACGAACTCCGCCGGCCCCTCGCGCGGAATCCCGTAGATCTCCCGGAACGCCCGCAGCACGTTCGCGCGATCCTGCGGGTGCCTCTGGTCCGTCGCCACGTCGAACGCCTGCGGATTCTCCATCGACAGCACCCCGCCGCCGTCCGCCCACAGCGCGAGCGGAATCTCGCTTCCGAACGAAACGCTGTGCGGCGCCCGCTCGTCGTCGCAGTGGAGACACCGCCCCAGCCAGCCGTCCCGCACCACCCCCGCCGTCTGCGCCGTCTGCCAGATCTCCATCGACCGGAAATGCGACCGGTCCTGCCCCGCGTACCCCACGTTCTGCACCACCGACACCTTCCCCTCGCCGAACAGGTCCCTCAGCCGCCGGAGCGCCGGATGGAACCCCACGTCGTCGTTCACCTGCAGAAGCTGGTCCTTCGGAATCGCCAGCGACGGCCGCGCCTTCCCGTACAGCGGATCCGCAAGCGGCGCCACCGTGTTCAACCCGTCGTTCCCGCCCCCCAGCATCACCATCACGAGCGACCGCCCCGATGCCCCCGCCGCCGGCTCCGCCAGCGCCCGCGTCAGCCAGCCCGGCACCGCCAGCCCCGCCGTCCCGACCCCCGCCACCTTCAGAAAGTCCCTTCGCGTGAATCCGTTTCTCATCGTCCCCACCTCACGCGAGCTGGAATTCGGGAAGCGAAAGCACGAGATGCGCCACGCCGCGCACCTTCGTGTCCAGCGTCTGCGGCGCCGGATACACCGGCCCCTTCGGTCCCTCCGGCGCCAGCACGTACTCCACCAGCTTCGCCTTCACCGACGGCGTCACCTCGAGCGGCCCGAATCGCGCCAGCATGTGCTCGACCAGCTTCTCCGCGCTGTCCAGCCCGTGCTCCGCGACGAGCCGGCCGGGCTGAAGCGCCACGGACGGCTGGTTGTTGATGCCCGGCCCGACGTCCTTCGCGAAATTCAGCCGGTTGATCACCGTCGACGTCGACAGCCAGGAGGTTCCGCCGTCCCAGCCCTTGACCGTCGGCGGCGCCAGCAGGTCCTGCCCCATGCGGCGCAGTGCGGCGGGAAGCGCCCGCACGGGGACGATGTGGGGCATCGCGCGGAGCGCCCCGACGACGAACTCCGCGGGCGACTTGATCCGCGCCCAGAGCGCCGCGTCTGCGAGGAACGCGGGCGATGTGAACATCACGCGCAGCACCGACCGGATGTCGTATCCCGAGCGGAAGTACTCCTTCGACATCGCCTCGACGAGCGCCGCGTCCGGCTGCGGCCCCACGAACTCCCGGCACAGCTTCTCCGAAAGCCGCTTCGCCGTCGCCGGATGCGCCGCAAGAATGTCCACGACGTCTTCGCCGCCGAAGTTCCCCTTCTTCCCGAGAATGCTCTTTTCCCCGCCGTCATGCTGCCCGGGCTCGAAGACGAATCCCGCGTCCCGAAGCGTCCACCCGGTGAACGCCCTCGCGACCTCCTTCACGTCGCGTTCCGTGTAGTTTCCGATCCCCAGCGTGAACAGCTCCATCACCTCGCGCCCGTAGTTCTCGTTCGGGCGGCCCTTGCGGTTGAAGCGCCCGTCGAGCCAGATCAGCATCGCCGGGTCGCGGGAGACTTCGAGCAGGAGCGAGCGGAAGTTTCCCGCGGCGAACCGCCGGAACAGCGCGATCTGCCGGTTCATGAGCGGCGCGCTTTCGACCTTGTTCGCGCCGGTGGCGAAATGGTTGTGCCAGAACAGCGTGAGGCGCTCCTGCAGGGGCCGGGTCGTGCGCGCCATGCGGTAGAGCCACGCGGCGCGCACGTCCTCCATGTTGCGCATGTCGAGGAGCCCGTCCTCGACGTCCGCGATGTCGCTCTCGACCGGATCAGGCATGGACTCGAACGCGAGCAGCCTTTCGAGCGTCGCCGCGAACCCGTCGCGCCGCGCCTGCTCCAGCTCTTCCGGCGCAGCGCCGAATCCCGCGCGCCGGAGAAGGTGGGCGATCTGCTGGGTTTCGTTCATGGGAATCTCCCGTCTGGTGACCGCGCCATGCTACCGCGCCGGAGACGCGATTTGCGGCGTTATTCAGGACGCCGAAGGTCTGTTTTCGTGACAGCGGCTTCCGGCGGATCGACCGCCGTTCGGCGTTCGGCGTTCGGAGTTCGGAGTTGCCGCCACCCTGGCCAGGATCGGCGAAACGCCGAACCCGTCGGCTATCCGCCTTTCGAACCCCGACCAGCCGTCGCCGGCTCTCCCGGTTTCTCCACGGCGATCACGGACCGATCTCCTATCGATTACACTGCGCGGCCGTGAAACGCCTCCGCCTGAGTTCCTGGATTCTCTACGACTTCGCCAACACGATCTTCTCCATGAACATCGTGACCCTCTATTTCTCCCTCTGGGTCACCGTCAATAACGGCAAACCCGACCTCTGGGTCGGCATCGCCAACGGCGCCTCCGCCTTCCTCATCCTCGTCACCCTGCCCCTGCTCGGCGTCTGGAGCGACGCGTACCACCGCAAGCAGATGTACCTGTCCCTCTCGACCGTCGCGTGCTGCGCATTCACGGCGCTCATGGGCGTGGCCGCGATGTCCGGGCTCGGTCCCACCGGCCGCGTCCTCTCCGCCCTCGTCGCCTTCGTCATCGCGAACTTCGGATACCACGCCGGGCTCGTCTTCTACAACGCGCTCCTCATGAGCGTGACGGAACAGAAAGTCATGGGCCGCGTCTCGGGCTACGGCGTCGCCGCCGGATACCTCGGCGCCATCATCGGGCTGTTCCTCGTCGTGCCGTTCGCGGAAGGGGCGGTGCTGGGGAAGGGGTTCCCGGGGCTGTCGGGGAAGTGGGAGCGGGTTGCGGAACTGAAGGCGGGCTCGAACGGGTATGTGCCGGCCCCCGGCGCCTCGGGGCGCTCAATCTACCGCGACGGTCCGCTCGACCTCGACGCCAACTACGAGTATGAGGTCCGCAAGGACGGCTGGACGGCCCGCGACGTCAAGGCGCGCGACCTGTACCAGGACGGCCACCGGCCGAAGAACAAGGACGATGCCGGCGACGGGACGCAGGACTTCTCCCTGAAGGGCCGCTTCTTCGAGGTCTCGTGGGAGGGCGCGGCCGAGGGCGCCGCGCTCTGGCGGCGCACACGCGGCTGGGGCCGCGCCGGCACATTCATCCCGACCGGCATCCTCTTCCTGGCGTTCGCCCTCCCGTGCATGATCTGGGTGCGCGAACGCCCCGCGCCCAACCACGCCGCGCCGGGACTCAAGGCCGCCTACATGAAAGTGTGGCAGAGCCTGCGCCACACCCAGAAGCACCCCGGCGTCCTGCGCTTCCTCATCGGGAAGTACTTCTACGAGGACTCGATCGCCACCGTGTACATCTTCATGGCCGTCTACGCGAGCAAGGTCCTCAAGTTCGCGGATGGCGAGCAGCGTGTTTTTCTCATGACCGCGACGACCTTTGCTATGGTCGGCTCGTTCGGCGCGGGATTCGTGACGGACCGGATCGGGCCCAAGAAGACGATCATGATCGTCCTCGCCGGCTGGGTCGTGTTCCTCACGGCGGCCGTGGCGACCACAGAACGGAATCACTTCTGGGTGATCGGCCCGGCCCTCGGCGTCCTGCTCGGCTCGATGTGGACGTCCTCGCGCCCGCTCCTCGTGACCCTCGTCCCCCGCGAATCGCAGGGCGAGTTTTTCGCGCTTTCCGAGCTGACGGGGAAGATGTCCGCCGTCATGGGGCCCGCGCTCTGGGGCCTCATCATCCTCTGGGCCGACAAGGCCGGAGCCTCCCTCATCAACCAGTACCGGTGGGCCATCGCTTCGCTCGTCCTCATGATCATCATCGGGGGCGCCATCATCTGGAAGGTTCCCGACCACCACCGGAAGCAGGCCGCATGACCTCCCGAGACGCCGCGCTCGAAGTCGTCCGGAAGCTCCGCGACGCGGGGTTCGAGGCCTTCTTCGCGGGCGGCTGCGTCCGCGACCGCCTCCTCGGTCGCGAGCCCGGCGACCACGACGTCGCGACGAACGCGATCCCCGACCAGGTCCAGAAACTGTTCCGCCGCACGGTCGCGGTCGGGAAGCAGTTCGGCGTGATCATGGTTCTCGTCAAGGACCGCCAGGTCGAAGTCGCGACGTTCCGCGCCGACGCGAAGTACACTGACGGCCGCCATCCCGATTCCGTGACGTTCAGCGACCTGAAGTCCGACGTCCTGCGCCGCGACTTCACCATCAACGGCATGATGGAAGACCCCGTCGCCGGTACCGTCATGGACCTCGTCGGCGGCAACGCCGACCTCCAGGCGCGACTCATCCGGGCGATCGGCGACCCCGACCTCCGGTTCGACGAGGACCGCCTCCGCATGCTCCGCGCCGTCCGCTTCGCCGCCCAGCTCGGATTCGAGATCGAATCCTCGACGCTGGCGGCCGTCCGCCGGCGGGCCGCGGAAGTCTCCTCGGTGTCCCGCGAGCGCGTCCGCGAGGAACTGGAGAAAATCCTGGTCTCCGCCGACCCCGTGCGCGGCCTCGACCTCCTGCGCGCCACCGGCCTCCTCCATCCCGTCCTCCCCGCCGCCGCCACGCTTCCCGACGACCGCTGGAAGCGCACCGTCCGCGTCGTCGAGGCCCTGACCCGCCGCCCGTTCGTCCTCGCGCTGGCCGCCCTCCTCCACGACGCCGGGCGCCCCGCCGCCGGAACCGCCGCGCGCGACCTCAAGCTCTCGAACGAGGAACGCGAACGCGTCGTCTGGCTCGTCGCCCGCTACGCCGACCCGCCGCGCGCCGCCTCCATGCGCCCCTCCGAATGGAAACCCCTCCTCGCCCACCCCGGCGCCCCCGACCTCCTCGAACTCCACCGCGCCATCCAGACCGCCGACGGCGCCCCCCTGGACGCCTACACCCTCCTCACCGGTTACCTCGCCCGCCCCGACCTCGACCCCCCGCGCCTCATCACCGGCGACGACCTCCTCGCCCTCGGCGTCCCCCGGGGACCGCGAATCGGCGAGATCCTCCAGACCGTGCGCGAGGCGCAGTTGAACGGGGAAGTCGCGAACGCCGAAGAGGCGCGGGCGATGGCCGCTCGTCTGCTGGGCGGCCCATGAAAAAAGGCGGAAAGCACCGCCGCTTTCCGCCTCGGAATTCACGCCCGGCCCGCCTATTTCTCCTCTTCCTCCCTGCCTCCATCGTCCCCCTCGTGCCCTTCCTTCATCTCCCGCGCGAGGTCGAGCTTCCACTCGCCGTCCTCCTTGACGAAAAACGCGCGCTCCTTCTTCTCCTCCTTGTCGCCCTTGTTCTCGATCCGCGTCCCGGCAGCCTTGTCGCCGTCCTCCTTCACGTCCGCCAACTCAGATTTCTCGATCTCGTCGAGATTCTCCGCGTTGTCCGCCGCGAACAGCACCGCGAGCATCAGGTCCTTCGGGCTCAGCTTCGCCAGCTCGTCCAGCGTGATCCCGAGCTTCTCCGCCATGTCCGACTTCTCGTCCTCGGAAGCCTCGCTCATCATCGCCGCCATCTCCTCCACCTGCTTCTGCGAGTCCTTCGACAGCAGCGTCCAGAACCGCTCCTTGTCCTTCTTCTTCACCGCAACCTTGAACTGGTCGAACGCCTCCTGCGGCGTCTTCGCCACGGCCTTCTCTTCCTTCGGCTCGTCCTCCGCGCGGAGCGGGGGGGCAGATGCGAGGACGACCATCACGGTCAGGACGGCAAAGCCACAGCCCCTGCGGAAAGCGTCGATCATGTCGGTCTCCTATGTTGCCCCCTGGCCCTGTGCTGCTCCTTGTCGCTGCCTTCGCAGCCGGCTTACTCGGAAGAGGATAAATTCTCTCCGACCTGCTGTGAGCCCGCTCATGCACCCTTCGACTCGCCCTGCGGGCTCGCTCAGGGTAAGCCGGGCCGAGACGGGCCTCCGTCACTCCGAAGGGACTTACCCGGCCCGGCTTAGTTGTCTTCCGGGCTGAACCCCAGCTTCTCCGCCAGGATCGTCAGTCCTCTCTGAAGCTGCGTGTCCGTCTGCAGATCCACCAGCGCCGCGTTGCCGCCCGCCCTCAGCCGGACCTCGCGGCGCAACTCCTCCCGCACCTCGTCCTTCGAGAGCTTCGTCTTCAGCGACTTGTAGAACCCCTCGAAGCCCGGGTACGACTTGACGTCGAACCCATCGTACACCGCCAGGTCCGCGATCGCGTCCTTCTCCAGCCCGGCGGCGAACTTCCGGGCCTTGCCCGAGCGGCGAAGCGCATACACGCCGTCCCACGTCTCGGCGCCCATGAGCGAGACTTTCACGCGCACGTCGGGCTCGACACCGTGATGGTGGATCGTCCGGCCGCTCGGAAGGAAGTACCGCATCACCGTCAGGTACAGGAACCGGTTCGGCAGCATCGGAATCGCGCTCTTCCCGAAATCGGCGCCCTGCGATTTCCACAGCGGAATCGCCGTCTGGCCGATCCCCTTGCCGTACGTCTTCTCGCCGACGAGCACGGCACGCCCCAGGTCCTGAAGCGCCCCCGAGAGCATCTCGCTCGCGCTCGCGGACGACTCGTTGACCAGGCACACCATCGGCATCTTCTCGAAATCCGACTTCCGCTTCGCACGGTACTCCATCTCGGGCTTCTGGTCGGCGATGCCGGGGACGGGGAAGGGCATGACCTTGGACATGTCGAGGTTCGACTCGGTATAGGTGATGAGCTTCTGCCCGCTGATGAACGTGTCGGCGACGTGGATCGCGGCCGGCAGCGCGCCGCCGGGGTTGTTGCGCAGGTCGAGGATGAGCGCCTTCATCCCCTCCTTCTTCAGCTCCTCGCAGGCCTTGAGCGTGTTCGTGCCGAGCGCGAGATCGAAGATCGTGAGCCGGATGTAGCCGATCCCGCCCGGGAGCATCGTCGACCACACGTCCTTGATCTTCCTCGCAGAGTTCGTGACCGTGATGTCGTACGCCTTCTTCCATCCCTCGCGCTTCACCGTCAGCACGATCGACTCGCCTTCCTTCGTCGCGAAGCGAGGCTGAACTTCCTTGAGGATCTTTCCGGCGAGCGGCTCGCCGTCGACCTCGGTCAGCACGTCCCCGATCCGGAGGCCCGCGTCGTACGCCGCGTACCCGTACATGACGAACGAGACCTTCATGCCCTCCTTGTCGGGCTCGAGCCCCACGCCGATCGAGTCCGTGCGGCCCTCGCCCTGCATCTGCTTCATCAGCTTCTGGAGATCCTCGCTCTTGAGCAGGTTGCTGAACGGATCCTGGATCGACTGGACCATGGAGGACGCGCCGAAATCCGACATCGCGACGATGTCAAGGTCGGAGATCTCCGCCTTCTCCGCCGCTCTCTCGATGCGGCCGAGCAGCTTCGCGATCGAGTCGACCTTCTCGTCCTGGCTGATCGCGAGGACTTCCTTGCGGAAGGAGACTTTCAGTTTCTTGAAGGTCTCGTCGCCCGCGGCCTTTGCGAATCCGGCCTTGCACGCCTCGACCAGCGCCGCTTCCGCGACGCGCTCGCGCTCGATATAGCTCTTCGCGAGATGGTTTTCCACTTCCGACAGATACGCCTCCGCCTTGTCGAACTTCTTGGCGAGGTCTCCTCCCGCGATGGCGGGAAGCGCAAGGGCCAGTGCCAGGACGGCTGAAAGAAGGCGTCTCATCGTTTTCTCCGGTTTCGTTTCCGGCCGGCGCGGAAGGGACGATCCCGCGACCCCCCATGGATGCGGGTGCGTCGGCCGGGAGATGTACGGGGATTCGGCGTGCTTGTGAGGGAAGTTCCGGTGGCCAGTGGCGAGTGGCCAGTGGCGAGCGGCCAGTGGCGAGTGGCGAGTGGCGAGTGGCGAGTGGCGAGTGGCGAGTGGCGAGTGGCGAGTGGCGAGTGGCGAGTGGCGAGTGGCGAGTGGCCAGTGGCGAGTGGCGAAGTGGCCAAGGGCGAGGAACGGGAGCAGGTAATCGGGGACTGGGGCCATGCGTGTATCGACTGGATATTAGTGCATTATCTACAAAACAGCAGTTGACTTCATACAACTATAGGGTATGATTGGTATCAGTCCAGGAAACGGGAGGCAAGATGGGTACGGATCAACGCGGGTATGAGGACCTGGTTGGCTGGAGAAAGGCACTTGATCTCGCTGAGGTGGTGTACCGGCTCGTCGCGCTCCTGCCGCGCGAGGAGAGATTCGAATTGAGCCCCCAGCTCCGACGAGCCGTCGTGTCCATCGCCTCCAACATCGCGGAGGGCGCCTCCCGCCTCGGGACCGCAGAATTCCTCTATCACCTCGGAGTTTCGCGTGGGAGTCTTGCCGAAGTCGATACGCTCGTCGAGATCGGCGCACGCGTCGGTTGTCTCCCCAGGCCGGATGTGAATCGGGTGCGCGCCATGATCGAGGAGGAGCGTCGCATCCTCTGCGGACTGATCACAAGTCTCCACCGCCGCACTGCCCGTCAGGTCGGCGCCCGTCGCACTCAATCCCTGCCCCAGCCGTCTCCCGCCCGGACATCCTCCCTTCCACACTCGCCATCCTCTGACAACCCGCACTAGCCATCCACTGGTCACTGCCCACTGCCCACTGGTCACTGCCCACTGGTCACTGGCCACTGGCCACTGGCCACTGGTCACTGGTCACTGCCCACTTCCAACGGATGCCTGATCCCCAACCACGGGCAACCCGCTCGGGGCCGTCCGTAACAGTGTCCGGACGTCCTCGACGATGCCGTAGAAGGCGGGGACGACGATGAGGGTGAAGAGGGTGGAGACGGAGATGCCGCCGATGACGGAGAGGGCCATGGGGAGGCGGACTTCGGCGCCAGGGCCCAGGCTGAGCGCCGCAGGTGTGGCGGCGGCAATCGTGGAGAGGGAAGTCATGAGGATCGGGCGGAGGCGGACGGGGCAGGCGGCCTTGAGCGCTTCGCCCCACTTGAGGCCCTTCTCGCGCTGCTGGTTCGTGTAGTCGACGAGGAGGATGGAGTTCTTCTTGGCGATTCCCATGAGGAGGACGATGCCGATGGCCGAGTACATGTTGAGGGAGACGTCGGCCCACCAGAGGGCGAGGAGGGCGCCGCTGAGGGAGAAGGGGAGGGCCCAGAAGACGGTGACGGGGTGGATGAAGGAATTGAACTGGGAGGCGAGGATGACGTAGGCGACGAAGAGGCCCATGAGGAGGACGAAGACGAGGGAATCGACGGTCTCCTTCGTCGCTTTGGCGGAGCCGGCGAAGAAGAGGCGGTAGCCTTCGGGGTGGATTTCCTGCCATGCGCGTTCGATCTCGGCGAACGCGTCGGCCTGGGATTTCCCGGGGGCGACGTTGGCGAAGACGGCGACGGCGCGTTCGCGGCCGCGGCGGTTGATGGAGAGGAGGGTCGGGGCCTCGTTGACCGTGACGACTTCGGAGAGGGGAACGAGATCGCCCTGATCGGAGCGCACGCGGATGCGCCGGATGTCCTCGGTTCCCAGCCGCTGATCGCGGAGGACGCGCATGCGGACGTCGTAGCGGCGTCCGCCGGACTTGTACTTGCCGACGCGGGTTCCGCCGACGAGGGAGCCGATGGTCTGGCCGATGGTCGACATCGAGACGCCCGCGTCGGCGGCCTTCTGCCGGAGCGGAATCACGCGAACCTCGGGCATCCCGACCTGGTAGTCGGAATCCACGTCGACCATCAGGCCGCCCGCCTTCATCCGCTCCTCCATCTGCGCCCCCAGGACCGCGAGCCTGTCGAACTCGGGGCCGCGGATGGAGATCTCGACGGGGAAGGCCCGCTGCGCGCTGAATCCCATCTGCGAGATGTCCTGGATCGCCGCGCGCACGCCGGGAATCGCATTCATCCGGGCGCGGCAGTGGGCCATGAGGTCCTGCATGGACCGCTGGCGCTCCTCCGGCGGCTTCAGCGTGACGAACAGGACGGCGGTGTTGACCTCGCCTCCGCCGAAACCGCCGACGGAGAGCATGTAGCGGCGGAGTTCCGGCATCTGAAGGAGCACCTGTTCGGCCTCGCGACAGGCGCGGTCCGTGGAGTCGATGGAAGAGCCGACGGCGGTGGTGATGCGGACCATGAAGCGGGACTGGTCCTGGGAGGGGACGAGCTCGGTGCGGAGCTGCGTGAAGAACCAGAGGGAGCCTGCGAAGAGGCCGACGGCGACGGGCATGACGATCCAGCGGAAGCGGATGGCGGGGGCGAGCAGGGCCGAGTACCCGCGCGCGAGACCGCGGAAACTGCTTTCGACGAGCCGCCCGAGGCTCGTGCGCCGTTCGCCCGCTTCCAGGAACTGCGCGCACCGCGCGGGGGCGATGGTGAGGGCTTCGATGAGCGAGAGGAACACGCTGACCGTGAGCACGACGCCGAACTGGAACAGGAATTTGCCGATGATGCCCTTGGCGAACACGATGGGCAGGAACACGGCGGCGATGGCGGCGGTGGCGGCCATGGCGGCGAACGTGATTTCGCGCGCGCCGTCGCGGGCGGCGGTGACCTTATCCTTGCCCATCTGGCGGTGGCGGTAGATGTTCTCGAGGACCATGATGGCGTCGTCGACGACGATGCCGATGGAGAGGGAGAGCGCGAGGAGGCTGAAGGTGTTGAGGGTGAAGCCCATGAAGTACATCGCGGCGAAGGTGCCGGCGATGGACGTGGGGATGGCGAGCACGATATTGACGGTGGAGCTGAAGGATCCGAGGAAGAGCCAGCACACGAGGGCGGTGAGGAAGACGGCGAGCACCATGGTGACTTCGATTTCACGGATGTTCTCCTCGACGTAGGGGGTCGAGTCGAAAACGACTTCCAGGGCGAGGTCCTTGTCGAGCTGCCTGCGGATTTCGACGATCTTCTCGCGGACGCCGCGTGCGACTTCGACGGCGTTTGCGCCGCGCTGCTTGCGCACGCCCATGCCCTGCGCCGGCTCGCCATTCGAGCGCGCGATGCGCCGCCGGTCCTCGAGGCCGTCTTCCACGAGGGCGACGTCGCGGAGCCGTACCTGTGCGAGGCCCTCGGCGTGGATCACGATGTCGCGCAGTTCGTCCAGGTTCAGCGCCTCGCCTTCGCTCCGCACGTTGATCTCGCGCGCGTCGGTTTCGATGCGGCCTGCGGGGACTTCGACGTGTTCGCGCTGGAGGGCGCGGGTGACGTCGTCGATGGCGAGCTTGTAGGACTCCAGGCGGCCCGCGTTGACCCAGATGCGGACGTTGCGTTCGAGGAAGCCGCCCATCTGGACCTCTCCGACGCCGGGCACGGTCTGGATCTGGTCGCGGATCTGGTTGCGAATGACGTCGGAGAGCTGCTGGGGGGAGCGCGGGCCCGAGAGCGCGACCCACATGATGGGCTGGTCCTCGGGATTCTGCTTGGTGACGACGGGGGGATCCATGTCGTTGGGCAGCCGGCGCTGGGCCTGCGCGATCTTCGTCTGCACGTCCTGAAGCGCCGCGTCGATGTCGCGGTCGAGCTCGAACTCGATCGTGACGCTTGCGGAGCCCTGGCGACAGGAGCTCGAGACCTCCTTGATCCCCTCCACCGACATCACGGCGTCCTCGACCACGTCGACGACGTCGTTCTCCATGATCTCCGGCGCCGCGCCCTCCCAATTGAGGCGCACCGTGACGGTGGGGAAGTCCACGTCCGGCATCTGCGACACGCCCAGCCGCTGGAACGACACCGCGCCGACGACCAGGAACGAAATCATCAGCATCCAGGCGAAGACCGGCTTGCGGATCGAGAGGTCGGAAAGCGTCATTTCACGACCTCGACGTCCTGGCCGTCCCGCAGCGCCGCGGCGCCGCGCACAATGAGCGTGTCTCCCTCCTTCAACCCCTCCACGACCTCGAGCCGCCCGTCCGGCGTCTGAATCCCGGGCACCAGCTTCCGCTCGCGCGCCTTCCCCCCCTCCAGCACGAACGCAACGAACCCGCGCTCCGTCGGGAGAACCGCTTCCGGCGGCGCCACGAGCGAGCCCTCGGCATTCTCCAGCGAGAGGTTCACCGTCCCCGACATCCCCGGCCGCAGCCCCGCCGGCGCCCCCGCCAGCCGCGCCTTGCACTCCACCGTCCGGGTCCGCGAGTCCGCCACCTGGCTCACCCAGAAAATCTCCGCCTCCGCCTTCTCCCCGGCCGCCACGCGCGCCACGAACCCCGCCTTCAGCCCCTTCACCACCCGCCGCGCGTCGCTCTCCGGCACCGCAAATCTCACGTGCAGCTCCGACAGGTCCACGATCGTCGCCACCACCGTCTCCGCCTTCAGATACTCGCCCGTCGATACCCGCCGCGCGTTGATCCGCCCCGCGATCGGCGGACGGACACGACAGTCGCGAAGAGCCTTCTCCGCGAGCCCGAGCGTCGCCTCCGCGCGGGCCTTGTCAGCCTGCGCACGGTCGACCGCGGCCTTGAGATCGGCGAGCTCTTCGTCGGAGATGATCTTCTGCTCATGAAGCGGCGCGCGCTGCCGCCAGGTGGCGGCGGCCTTGTCGAAGTCGGCCTGCGCGCCCTCGAGGTCCGAGCGCGCGCGACGCGCCTCGAGTTCGTAACGCTCCTCGTCGATCGTGACCAGCACCGTCTCCGGCGTGACGTCGTCGCCCTCGCGGAACCCGACGCGCCCCGCGATCCCGGGCACACCCGCCGCCACCGGCACCTCTTCCCGCGCCTCCACCGACCCCACCGTCTCCAGCGTCCACGCGAGCGGGACCTTCTCGACCTTCGCCACCGTGACGCGCGCCTTCCGCGCCGCCGCAGGACCGCCGCCGGCCGGCGCGCCCTGCCGGCGCGGACACCCCGCCGCCAGAACCGCCAGCCCCAGAAGCGCCGCCGCCCGCCACCCCCTCATGCGC
>JACPRD010000062.1 GCA_016190145.1 Planctomycetota bacterium
CAGGAGCGGTGGCCGGGACGGCGCGGGCACGCAATCATTCCGACAAGCAAGTCCGCTCAGGTGCCCGCGCCGGCCCGTGCCACCGCGCCGCACCGCTCGGGCGTCTGATACGGAGCTCGATTTTTTCTCAGACTCTCAGGGTAAGCCGGGCCGAGGATGGCCTCCATCACTCCGAAGGGATTTACCCGGCCCGGCTTAAGGGTGGTGGCCGCCGCCCATGACACCGAGCCCGAAAACCAGGCAGGTCGCCAGAATCGAGAAGTAACCCAGCACCAGGCCCCAGGTCGCCATCCCGTCCCCCTGAAGCGTCCCCCCGGAATTCCGGATCTGTCCCTTAGCCATGTGCCCGCAGATCACCGCCGGTACGCCGGCCAGCGGCCCGAAACACGCGACGATGCCGATGATCCCGAGGACGAGCGAAGCGGTCGCCATCCCGCACGTCCCCGGCGCCGACTGGTAGGGGGCCGGCACGCTTTGCGGAAAGGAGGGATACGAGGGCGCCTGCACGCCCGCGGGCGCCGGCGGGGGTTCGCCGGGCGACTTGCCGCAGCCGGGACAGAACGGGGCGCCGGCCTGAAGCGAGCTTCCGCAGTGAGGGCAGAATTTTGCCGGCTGCATGGAAGGGGCCGCCGCCGGGTCCGTGGCGGCAGGCGGCGCCGCCGCGGGGGATGCCGCGCCCGCCTTCGCCGTGAACACCTGGTAGCACTTCGGACACCGCACGGGGCGGCCGATGTGCTCTTCCATCACCTGCAACTGCTGCCCGCAGTGTTCGCAGTTCGTGTTCACCGGCATGGTGTCGTCGTCCTAAAGGATTGCGGCGAGGAGGAGGAGGGCCGCGAGGCCTCCGAGGAGGTTGACGTAGCCCAGCACCAGTCCTGCGGTCGCCTGTCCGCGCCCCTGGAGCCGCCCGCCGGCGGCCGCGATTTCGTTGTGGGCCAGGTGGCCGCAGACGATGGCGGGGATGGCGGGAAGTCCGGGCATGAACCAGGGAAGTGCGAGAATACCGCAGATGAGGGACGCCGTCGCGAGTCCGCTGGTGCGGCGGGCGGGCACGGGTGGACGGACGGAGACGGGGACGGAGGGGGGCACCGGCGGAGAGGGAGGCGGCGTGGCGACGCTTCCCTCGACAATCATGAGTTCCGACGAGGCGCGGCCGCAATCGGGGCAGAAGGCGGCGTCTGGGGGAAGCTGTCCGGCGCAGGCGCGGCAGGGGCGGCCCGCGGGACCGGCGATGCTGGAGGGGACGGATACCGAGGGGTTCGTGCGGGCGATGAGGGTGCCGCGGCATTTCGGGCAGCGAACCTTCCGGCCCTGGTGTTCGTCGAGAACCTGGAGGGAGGCGCGGCAGTGATCGCAGGAGATGAAGAGGGCCATGGGGGGCTCCGTGGGCTAATCGTCGAGGTTGAAGTGGATCGGGGCTTTCCGGTGTTTGAACATCTTCCACGGGTTCCAGGCGTCGAAATCGCCGACGGAGACGACGAGGGCGAGGATGCTGATGGCGAGCCCGGCCTTCGCGATGTTTTCGCCGCCGACGGCGCCGCGGCTCTCGCGGATCTGTTTGCGGGCTTTGACGCCGCAGATGATGCCGGGGATGGCGGCGAGCCAGCCGAAGCAGGCGAGGCCGAGGATGCCGAGGACGACGGAGGCCACGGCGAGGCCCGAGTTGGGGACTCGGGTGCCGGGGGCGGGGACAGGCGGCGGCGGAGGCGGGGGAACGGGAGCCGCCCAGGGTGCCGCGGGGAGGGGCGTCGCGGGGACGGGCCATGCGGGCGTCTCCGGCGCGGGCGCGGCGGCGCCGATGGAGAGCGCCGGAGGCGGGGACGTCGTCTGCCAGGGAGGAGTCTGGGAGCCGCTTCCCCCGCCCGCGGGCACCAGCGCGGCAGCAGGCGTCCCTCGAGCCAGGAAAACGGCCTGGCATTTCGGGCAGCGGACGCGCCAGCCGGCGTGCTCGTCGTCGATCTCGAGCGGAGCGTTGCAGGCGGTGCAGCTGACGTAGACGGCCATTTTCCCCTCAGCGGTAACCATCGCGATTCTAGCAGGACCCCGGCCCTGCACGAGGAAGAGGTAGCGCGGAAGGGAGGCCTTTAGGGAAATGTTGCGCAGGGCAGACGCCGGTCCTCTACAGCTTCAGCCTGACGAACCTGTTTTTCTTGCCCGCCTTGAGCACCATTCCGGCCCTGACGGCGAACGGTCCGGGCTCCGTCACCTTTTCGCCGTCGACCGTCAGGCCGCCCTGCTCGATGAGGCGCCGGCCGTCGCTGTTCGAGGCCGCGAATCCGACCAGGACGAGGAGCCGCGCGAGCCCCACCTTGCCCTCCTTGATCTCCGCTCCCGGCACCGCGAACTCCGGCACGTCGTCCGGCACCGCCTTCTGCACGACCACCCTGTCCCACCGCTCGCGCGCGGCACGCGCCGCGTCGGGGCCGTGAAACCGGGCCGTGAGCGACTGCGCCAGCCGCAATTTCGCCTCCCGCGGCGCCGAAGCGATCTGCACTTTCACCTCCTCCAGCGGCTCGGACGTGAGCAGCGTGAAGTAATCGAGCATCAGCGCGTCCGCAAGGCTCATCGCGCGGCCGAACATCGCGTCGGGCGGATCCGCGACGCCGATGTGGTTGCCCAGCGACTTCGACATCTTGTGCCCGCCGTCCACGCCCGTGAGGATCGGCGTCATCACGCATACCTGCGGCGTCTGCCCGAATTCGCGCTGGAGATTTCTCCCCATCACCAGATTGAACGTCTGGTCGATCCCGCCCAGCTCGACGTCCGCCTGCACCTTCACCGAGTCGAAGCCCTGCATGATCGGATACAGCAGCTCGTGGAACGAAACCGGCGTCCCCGCCTTCAGCCGCTTCTGAAAATCGTCCCGCTCCAGCAGCCGCGCCACCGTGACCCTGGACGCCAGCCCCAGGATGTCCTTCATCGTGAGTGGCGCCAGCCACTCCGAATTCCGCCGGATCTCCAGCTTCGGCACGTCCACTACCTTCCCGATCTGGTCGATGTACGTCTGCGCGTGCCGCGCCACCTCTTCCGGCGTCACCGGCGGCCGCGTCGCGTTCCGCCCGCTCGGGTCGCCGATCAGCGCCGTGAAATCCCCGATGATCAGCACCGCCTGGTGGCCCAGATCCTGGAACTGGCGCATTTTCTGAAGCACCACCGTGTGCCCGAGGTGGATGTCCGGAGACGTCGGGTCGACCCCGAGCTTCACGCGAAGCGGTTTTCCGCGCTTGAGCGCGTTCGCCAGGTCCTCCCGCGACAGCACCTCGACGGTGCCGCGCGTCAACAGCTCGATCTGTGCGTTGAGATCCATTCCCCTTGATCGCCCCCCGCCCGCGCCCGGTTCGCTACTTCCGGACGCCGTTCGGCTCCGGTTCCTTTCCGCGCTGGCGATACCATTCCAGCCAGTCCGCGTCCGTCCCGCGCGTCTCCCCGGTCAGCGCCGACAGGCAATTCCGCGCGATCCGCCGGTCGCCCTCCTTCCACTTCGTGTCCTGCAGGATCTTGATCACCGTCTCCACCGCCATGCCCGACTTGTCCTGCGGCATGAGCTGGCAGAACAGGAACGCGCTGTTCGCGTCGCCGAGATCGATGGCGTTGCAGAGGCCCTGCAGCGGATTCTCACTCGCCTTCTTGAGGTCGCCGGGGAACACCTTGATTTCGGCGGGCTGAAACCGGAGGTTCCGCTGCTTGGTGCTCGATTCGGGTCCCGTGATCAGGACGGGCTTCATCCACGCCTTCACCGTCATGCGGCAGAAGAACTTGTCGGCTCGAAGCGTGTCCAGGTCGAACTCGGCGATCTTGACGGACTCCCCGCGCCTGAGCGCAATCGAGTACTTGTTGAGCGGCCGGATCATCTCCGTCCTGATCTCGGAGAAAGTGCCGTCGGCCTCCATTTCGGAAGTGAAAATCTCGACGCGGACGACCGAATTGCTCCTCAGGACCTCCGCGCGCACCTCAGGCACGTCCGCCCCTTCCTTCGGCCCGAACCAGATCTCCACGGGCCCCGCCGCCATGTTCGTGCAGGTCAGCGTCACCTTCGCGAGCTCGCCGCCCTGGTACATCGCCCGGGGCACGGAGGCCGTCGTCCTCACGAGCCAGACCTGGATCTGCTGCTCCTCGCACTGGATCTTGAGCTGCTGCACCGCCGCGCGGAAGTCGAGACCGCGCTCGAGCGCGAGAATCGCGTTGGCGATGTCCAGCGCCGTGTCGTAGCGGCCCGCCCTGAATTCTTCGCACGCCTTCAGGAACTTCGAATACAGGTACGCGCGCCCTTCCTTCGACAGTTTCGGATCGCCGAGGCGCGCTTCCGCAATCGCCCGGAAATCCTCCGCAGAGAGCCGCAGTTCCGCCGGCAGCTCCGAGCGCTCCTGTTCGAGAAGCTTCTCGAGAACCTGCAGCTGGAGCTTCGCGTCCTTGCGGTAGATCGCATCGATCACGTACGGGATGGCGTCGCCGCCCGAGGCGAGCAGGGTGGAAGCGGCGTCCTCGCGTTTCGCGGCGTCGGCCGAATCGAGGTCCGAGACGAGCGCCTTCAGGCGGCGGACTTCCTCCTCGAGAAGGGTGCCCTCGTCCTTCGCGGGTCCCTCCGCGATCGCGACGCCCGCGGCGAGGAGCGCCGCCAGCCAGGTGCCTCTCATGCCTTCCTCCTACTCCACCGTGACGGCCTTCGCAAGGTTGCGAGGCTTGTCGACGTCCCGCCCCAGCGCGACCGCGATATGATACGCCAGAAGCTGAAGGGGAACCGCAGTAACCATCGGGGAAACCATTTCCGCCGTTTCGGGGACTTCGATCACGTGCCGTGCCAGGGCCTTGACGCGCGCGTCGCGTGGATTCGCGATGGCGATCAGGATCCCCCCCCTCGCCTCGATTTCCTTCATGTTCGAGAGGATCTTGTCGTACGCGCGCCCGCGCACCGCGACGGCGACCGTCGGAAACGTGTCGTCCACGAGCGCCAGCGGGCCGTGCTTCATCTCGCCGCCTCCGTATCCCTCGGCATGGATGTAGGAAAGCTCCTTCAGCTTGAGCGCGCCCTCGTAGGCGTTCGGAAAGTTATACCGCCGTCCGATGTACATGAAATTGCGGCAGCGGCTGTACCGCCGCGCCAGCCGCTTCACGTGCCCGTCGCACTCCAGCGCTTCCTGGACCGCCAGCGGGACGCCTTCCATCGCGCGGAGGAGCGGCCGGGCTTCCGCGCGCGACAGGGTTCCGCGGAGGCGCGCGAGCCGCACGGCGAGGAGTTCGAGGACGGCGATCTGCGTCGTGTAGGCCTTGGTGGAGGCGACGCCGATCTCGGGGCCGGCGTGGGTGTAGACGACGCCGTCGCACGCGCGCGGAATCGTCGCGCCGACGACGTTGCACACGGCGAGCGTGAGCGCGCCGCGGGCCTTCGCTTCGCGGATCGCGCACAGCGTGTCCATCGTCTCGCCGCTCTGGGTCACGGCGATCGCGAGCGTGTCGCGTCCGATCACGGGATCGCCGTAGCGGAACTCGGAAGCGAAGCAGACCTCGGTCGGGATGCGCGCCAGCTCCTCGAACGCGTACTTCGCCACCATCCCCGCGTGCGCCGCGGTGCCGCAGGCGACGATCACCAGGCGCCGCGCCGCCTTGAGGCGCCGAGCCGGGATGTCGAGTTCCGGGAAGTGCAGGTCCTGCCGGTTCGTCCGGCCGCGGATGGTGTCGCGAAGCGCGCGCGGCTGCTCGAAGACTTCCTTGAGCATGAAATGGGGGTAGCCTTCCTTCGCCGCGCTGGCGAAGTCCCACTTGATCTGGATCGGGCGCACGGGGCGTTCGCGCCCCTCGGCGTCGATCACGCGCACGCCTCCGGGGCGGATTTCGGCCAGCTCCCGCTCTTCGAGATAGGCGACCCGCCGGGTGAAGGGGAGGACGGCGGGCGCGTCGGAGGCGAGGTAATTCGCCCCATCGCCGAGGCCGACGAGGAGCGGGGAATTGAGCCGGGCGCCGATCAGGACGTCCGGGTGGTCGCGGAAGAGGACGCCGATCGCGAACGAACCCTCCAGCAGGTTCACGGCCCGCCGAACGGCCTCCAGGGGGTTTCCGCGGTAGAGATCCTCGATCAGGTGCGCGATCACTTCCGTGTCGGTCTCGGAGGCGAACCGGTATCCCCGGGCCCGCAGCCGCCGCCTCAACGTCTCGTGGTTTTCGATGATCCCGTTGTGCACGACCGCGACGCTCGCGCGGTGCGAAAGGTGCGGGTGCGCGTTCCGCTGCGTCGGTCCGCCGTGCGTCGCCCAGCGCGTGTGTCCCAGGCCCACGCAGCCGTTCATCTCGGGCATCTTCTTCAGATGGTCGAGCAGGTGCTCCAGCTTGCCCGGCATTTTCTCGACCCGGATCCGTCCGTGGTCCAGCACCACGAGCCCCGCGCTGTCGTAGCCGCGATAGTCCAGGCGCTGCAGTCCGCTCAGGATCTGCGGCGTTGCGGGGCCGGGCCCGACGTATCCGATGATGCCGCACATGGGGGTAACAGGTCCTCGCGACGGAAGGGGGGCTTATGTCCTCCGGCAATCTCCTATCGTCCTGTCCGCTTCCCAAACAAAAGAGGCGCGGGGTCGGCTGTCACCCCCCGCGCCTCCTCTGTTTCTCCCTTCCGGACTACGCCGTCGGCGGAGGCGCCGCGGCGCCTTCCGCGGGAGCCCCCGCAGGCTGGGCCGCCGCCTCGCCTTCCTCCTTCTTCTTGTGCTCGAGAACGCGCGTCAGCGAGAGCCCGATCTTGCCCTCCGCGGGCTCCAGCCGGATCACCTCGACCTCGACCACGTCGCCCGTCGAGAGCAGCTCGCTGGGATTCGCCGCCTGCGCGCCCGAGAGCTTGGACACGTGCAGCAACCCCTCCAGGTTCGGCTCCAGCTCGACGAACGCGCCGAAATGCGTGAGCTTCGTGATCCTGCCCTGGACGACCGTCCCCTGGCGGTACTTCTCGGGAATCGTCGTCTCCCACGGGTTGCTCTGAAGCTGCTTCAGCCCGAGCGCCACGCGCTTCTTCGCCGGATCCACGGAGAGCACGATCGTCTCGATCTTGTCCCCCTTCTTCACCATCTCGGACGGGTGCAGCACCTTCTTCGTCCAGCTCATGTCGCTCACGTGCAGGAGGCCGTCGATGCCCTCCTCGAGCTCCACGAACGCGCCGTAGTTCGTCAGGTTCCGCACCTTGCCCGCCACCTTCGAATTCACCGTGTACTTCGACTCCACCAGATCCCACGGGTTCGTCTCGGTCTGCTTCATCCCCAGGGAGATCTCCTCCTTCTCCTTGTTGATGTTCAGCACCACCACGTCCACCATGTCCCCGATCGCCACCATCTCGCTCGGATGGTTCACGCGCTTCGTCCAGCTCATCTCGCTGATGTGCACCAGCCCCTCGACCCCCGTCTCGAGCTCCACGAACGCCCCGTACGGGAGGATGTTCACGACCTTGCCCTTCACCCGCGTGCCCACCGGGTACTTCTCCTCCACGTGGCTCCACGGGTTTTCGGAGAGCTGCTTGTAGCCGAGCGCGATCCTCTCGTGCTCGCGGTCGATCTTGAGGATCTTCACCTCGATCACCTGCTCGAGCTTCACCAGCTCGCTCGGGTGCGAGATGCGCCCCCAGCTCATGTCCGTGATGTGCAGGAGGCCGTCGATCCCGCCCAGGTCGACGAACACGCCGAAGTCGGCGATGTTCTTCACGATCCCGCGCCGGACGTCGCCCTCCTGGATCTCGTCCATCAGCTTCTTCTTCATCTCCTCGCGCTGCTCCTCCAGCAGCTTCCGGCGCGAGACGATGATGTTCATCCGCTTCTCGTCGATCTTGATGATCTTGCACTCCACCTCGCGGCCGACGTAGTCCCCGATGTCCTCGACCCGCCGGATGTCGACCTGGCTCGCGGGGAGGAAGACCGGGACGCCGATGTCCACGAGAAGCCCGCCCTTGATTTTGCGGATCACGCGGCCGCGGACGACGTCGCCTTCCTTGTTGTTCGTGATGATCCGCTCCCAGCCGCGGATCCGGTCGGCCTTCGCCTTGGAAATGGCGATCAGCCCCGCCTCGTCCTCGACGCCCTCGAGGAAGACCTCGATCTCGTCGCCCGGCTTGACTCCCGCCGGATTCCAGAACTCCGTGATGGGCACCACGCCCTCGGACTTGTAGCCGACATCCACGATCACGTCGTCGTTCACGATGTTGAGGATGCGGCCCTTGAGGATGGTGTCGACCTCGAAGTCCTTCACCGATTCCTCGTAGTGTTTCTGCAGCACCGTCGGGGTCAGAACCCCCATCGCCGCGTCAGCCTGCTTCTCCAGCTCGTCCGGCGTCATTCCGATGAACTTCAGAACTTCTCTCTGGTTCACTTACCTTTTCTCCTGCCTCTCGAGTTAAAGGAACTGATGAATCACCCACAGGGACGGTTACGCCCGCCAGGGGCACAAGAGGGCCAAGGATACAGGGGCGGGGGG
>JACPRD010000060.1 GCA_016190145.1 Planctomycetota bacterium
AGTGACCTCGCCTGTCGTATCGATGTTCAATCGTCCTTCTAATCTTTCCGGGCGCACAGCGCAGATCACCCATGGGATAAAGGAGGATACGAACGGCGCGGTCGCGGATAGAAAGGGGTGAAAAGGGATAGGGCGTCCCGCTCCAATGCGCGCGAGTTTGGTTGCGGCTGTGCCGCGCTGAGCCTTTTGTGCTTTCTCGTGGCCAATCGCGACCGTCCACTGCTGCCAAATCGTCGCGCCGCGCGACGATTTTCGAAGCTAAGCGGAGGCGGAGTCGAGCACCTCGCGCACTTTCCGCGCCAGCAGGTCCGGCGCAAACGGCTTGTGCAGGAACGCGATCCCGGACTTCAGCACGCCGTGCTCGCCCAGCTGGTCGTCCGTGTAGCCCGACATGTACATCACCTTCATCGCCGGCCGCGACGCCGCCAGCTTCCTGGCCGTCTCCGGCCCGGTCATCCCCGGCATCACGACGTCCGTCAGCAACAGGTGCACCGCCGATTTCAGCGCCTCTGACTTCTCGCACGCCTCTTCCCCGCTCCGTGCCTCGAGAACCGTGTACCCGAGCCGCCGGAGGGCGCGCGCGGCGAGCGACCGGACGGTGTCCTCGTCCTCGACGAGCAGGATCGTCTCGAGTCCGGAAGGCGTCGGGCCGGGCGCGGCGGCGCCGGGGAGGGAGGCGGCGGTGAGGATGCGGGGGAAATACAGGGTGAAGGTGGTTCCCGCTCCGGGAGTGCTTTCGACGGAGATGGTGCCGCCGGTCTGGCGGACGATCCCGTAGACGGTGGCGAGGCCGAGGCCGGTGGCCTGGCCGCGGCCTTTGGTGGTGAAGAAGGGTTCGAAGAGGTGCGCGAGGGTTTCGGGGTCCATCCCGACGCCGGTGTCGGAGACGACGACGCGGACGCAGGGACCGGAGAGGGGCGACTCCTCGGAGGCCACGGCGGGCGCGGGGAGAACGGTCACGGAGGATTCGATGCGGATCCGTCCGCCGCGCGGCATGGCGTCCTTTGCGTTCACCGCGAGGTTCATGAGGACCTGCTCGAGCTGGCTCCGGTCGGCGCGCACGAAGGCCTCCTCCGCGGCCGGACGGACTTCGAGCGCGACGTTTTCGCCGAGCATCCGCCGCATCAGCTTCTCGATCTCCGTCATGACGAGGTTGATGTCGAGAACGTCGGGCTGCAGGACCTGCTTGCGGCTGAACGCGAGCAGCTGGCGCGTGAGCCACGCCGCGCGCTCCGCCGCTTTTCGGACTTCCGTGAGTTCCCGGCGGTCCTGGTCCTTCGTCAGCCGGTCGAGGAGGAGGTCGGAGTAGCCGATGATGGCGGTCAGCAGGTTGTTGAAATCGTGCGCCACGCCGCCGGCCAGCCGCCCCACCGCCTCCATCTTCATCGAATGCCGGAGCTGCTCCTCGAGGTCCTGCCGCTGCCGCTGCGCCACGCGCCGCTCTTCCTCGACGCCGATCGCCGACGACAGGATCCCCATGAACTTCCCTTCCTCGGAGCCGGGATCCGCGTCGCCCGCGAAGCCCACGCAGAGCGTGCCGGCCGCCACGCCGCCGCACCAGACGACGCGGCCGACGAGCGTGTCGCTGCCGAACCGGTGGACGTTGGGAGTGGTGTCGCCGTGCCGGATCGGGGCGGCGGGGCCCGAGATCACGACGTTCCGGCCCGCGCCCGCGAAGACCTCCCGGCAGAACCGTTCGGGAGGAGAATTGCGGGCGAACAGCCCCGGCGGAATCCGCCACTGTCCGCGCGCGACGACGGCCTCGCCCTCGAATCCGGCGTAGACCGCCCAGCGGGCCCCCATTTCCTCGCCGCAGAACGACACCAGCCGGTCGATGTTCCCCGTCGGATCCGGACCGAAACTCACGAAGCACTCGTTCAACCGCCCGATCCGCTCTTCCGCCCGCCGCCGGCTCGTGACGTCCCGGATCGCCCCGATCCGCGCCGGACGCCCCTTCCAGTGATGCTCGTGCCCCACGACTTCCGCGCGGAACTGAGTGCCGTCCTTGCGCATCGCCATGAGTTCGTAGGAACCCTCGATGCCGCTCCGGATCTTGTTGCGCACCTCGTCGCGCCATTCCGGCGTCGCGAAATCGAGAATGTTGCGGCCGATCATCTCGGCCGGGGTGCACCCGAAAACGGCGGCGCAACCCGGGCTGATCTCGCGGATCGCGCCGTCCTCGTGAACCAGGTATCCGTTGTACGCCGCCTCGATGAGCTGGCGCAGCCGCTCCTCGCTCTCGCGAAGGGCTTCCTCCGTCCGCTTGCGGAGGAAGACCTGTCCGAGCTGCGCGGCGATGGCGGACACGAAGGGGACGAGTTGTTCGTCCTGGGGCCGTGGATCTGCGATGAGGAACTCGATGACGGCCACGACCTGTTCGCGGGTCAGGACGGGGACGGCCAGCACGCCGCGCAGACCGGCGCGGGCGGCGGCCTCCTTCCGGCGGAACCGCGGATCGGCGGCAAGATCCGGGCACCACACGGGTTCGCGGCCGTGAAAGACGGCCCAGAGCAGCCCCGCTCCGGAAATCGTCGGCTGCCGGGCGCTTTCCTCGCGGAACGCCTGGAGTCTTGGGGAAGCGCGCAGCCAGGCGGGCCCTGCGTCGAGCCGCTGGCCCGCGCCGTCTGGGATCCAGGCCATTCCCATGGCCCAGCCGGTGAAACCGCAGATTTCGCGCATCGCGACGTTGAGCGCGGCGTCCAGGTCCTTCGCCTCGGCGACCGCGAGGGAGAGCGTCGTCAGCAGCCGGGTCTCTTCTTCCATCCTCCGCCGCTCCCCCGCGTGCCGGATCCGGCGGGCGAGCAGGCTGCCGTAGAGCGATCCCCGGATGGTGTAGTCCTGCGCGCCCTCGCGCATGGCGGCGACGGCCGCCGCGGCGTCGTCGGGACGCACGAGGACGATGATGGGAGTGCGCGGCGCGCGGTCCCGCAGCGCGCGGACCGCGGTGACACCCGGCGATTCGGGAAGCGCCAGGCTGAGCAGGACGCCGTCGAACGTGCCGGCGACGAGTTTCTGGGAAGCGGCGGTCAGGCCCTCGGCGGTCTCGATGGTATAGGCGACATCCGAGCCGGTTCCGAGCTGACGCCGGATTTCAGCGGCGGCGCCGGAGTCGCTTTCGACGAGGAGGACGCGGAGCCGGTCGGCGGGGCCGGGGCCGGTCACGTGCGGAGAGGATCCATCGGGTGTCGCTCCCAGGAGCGTCCTGCCGCCCTGACATGTCGGGCACGGCGTGCAGGGACGCGGGGGGACTACTTTAAGTCCTCTCCCCCACCCGGCGCGACAGGAAAACGCGCGACTACCTGTGCACGAACGCGGCGTTCGCTTTCGGCCCGTTCTTCAGGAAGTTCTCCATCCCGACGCGCATGTCCTCGGTTTTCAGGCAGTCGCCGAACAGCCGGGCCTCGTGCTTCAGGCCTTCCTCGAGCGGTTTCGCGGCGCCCTCCGTGATCGCGCGCCGGAGCATCTCGTCGATCTTCCGCGACAGGTGCCCGAGATCCGTCTCAGGCAGGCCCGCCGGAACGTCGATCGGACCCCGCGCGATCGGCTCGAGCTTCCGCTTCCCCGACGCCGCCTCGTTCACGATCTCGACCGCGCGGGCCAAGGGGTCCTCGCACTCCTCGAGGAGCAGGCCCCATTCCTTCGCCCGGGCGCCGGACACGGGCGCGCCGGTGCGCAGGGGCGCCCACGCGTTGAAAAGGCCGACGATCCGGGGCAGGCGCTGCGTGCCGCCCATGCCGGGGATGATCCCCAGCCGGACCTCCGGCTGCGCGAACAGCACCGCGAGACCTTTCCGCGCCACCCGCGCGTGGCACGCCATCGCGAGCTCGTTCCCGCCGCCGAAGGCGAGGCCGTTGTACGCGCAGACGACGGGCTTGCCGAAATCTTCGACCGCGTTCGCCACCTGCTGCCAGCTGAGCGCGTGCCCCGTGGCCTGCTGGGGCGTCTTGAGCGCCGCGAGCTCGTTGATGTCGGCGCCCGACACGAACGCCTTCGATCCGTACCCCGTCAGCACGATTCCCCGGACCTTCGCGTCCGCGCGGACCGCCTCGAGGTGCGCCGAAAGCTGCTTCATCACGTCGCCGTTCAGCGCGTTCAGCACCTTCGGCCGCCGGAACGTCAACACCGCCACGCCCTCCCGGTCCTCCCTCAGCACGACGGGAATCTCCCAGGGCTTGCCGGAAGCGGCCTGTTTCTTCAGGACCCCGGGGACCTTGAATCCCGGGTTTTTCGCCGCGTACGCCTGCACCAGCTCGAGCGCGGCCGGCACGCCGAGCGCGTTCATCATCGCGAACGGCGCGTTCATCGCGAGCGCCGTCTCGACCCCCAGCTCGAGGTCGCCGGTTCCCGCGACCCCGGCGTCGAGAATCTCCGTCACGAGGCCGAAGAAGCACCCGCGCAGCGCGTCCGAGACCGCGCGCATCTGGTCTTCCGTCCACGTCACGTTCTCCCCGCGCCCCGGCACGTCCCACGGCTTTCCCTCCGCGAGCCGTGCTTCGAGAATCTTCGGCACCCCGAACCACGGCCCGATTTTCTCGTGGTAGTGCTTGAGCCCGATCGCCGTGATCGGATTGCCGCCCGTCAGGTTCATCGCCGTGAAAGGTCCGACGCCGAGCCCGAGCACGCTGCGGGCGATGGCGTCGATCTGTTTCGTTGAAGCGGCTCCCTGTTCGGCGAGGCGGGCAGCGCCGAGGAAGAGGCCCTCGAACACCGGGTCGATGGCGTAGCCGTACCGGCTGCCGACCTTGAGCGGAACTTTCCCGATCGACTCGTAGAGCTTCATGCACGTCTCGGACGTGGCCTTCGACGTGTTCCGCCCGGGCACGACCTCCACGATGATGTTGCGTTCGGCCGGGAAGAAATAGTGGATCACGAGGCAGCGCGAGGGGTCCTGCGCCTTCTCGAAGATCACCTCGGGCTCGAGGTGGCTCGAGTTCGAGGCCAGGATCGCCGTTGGCGGGCAGCTCCGCTCGAGCGTCTCGAAAATCCGGCGCTTGATGTTCAGGTCCTCCGTGGCGGCCTCGACCACGAGGTCCGCCCCCGCCAGCGCGCCGTAGTCCGTCGTCCACGACAGGTTCGCCAGCATCGAGTCCACTTCGTTCTGCCGGAACGCCCCCGACTCGACGCCCTTCGCGAGCTTCTTCTTCGTCTTCTCGCAGCCGGCGTCCAGAGCTTCCTTCCGGATGTCCACCACCACGACCGGCACCTTTCTGTCGTGGAAGACCTTGCTGAAGTAGAGGGCGATGTCGGGGCCGATCTGGCCGCTGCCGATGACGCCGATCTTGCGGATCGAGGGGGGTGCCATGGCGGTGAAGGTCCTTAAGTGAAGTGGAAGGGCGATTCTACCGCGGGCGGCTGAAGCCGCAAGAAGGGCGTTCCTCGTTACTCGTTCATCGTTTCTCGTTCCGTGCGAACAACTGTCTGCTTGGAAGCCCCGGTCCCGCCGTTCCAGACGTTCGCGCGGAACGAGAAACGAGAAACGAGGAACGAGGAACGAAGCAGGTCAGGGGGCAATCTGATCGACCAGCGCTCCGCTGGGACGGCCGATGATGAGCATCGTCGTGTCGTCGGAGCGCGGGGCGCGGCCGATGAAATGGTCGATGTCGCTCATGACGCTGTCCACGAGGGAGCGCGCGGGAGTCTTCGCGAACTTCGAGAACACGCTCATGAGCCTCTCCTCGCCGTACATCAGCCCCTCCGGACCGAACGCCTCAGTGACGCCGTCCGTGTAGAGGAACAGCTTGTCGCCGGGAGCGAGGTCGACCGAGACCTCCTTGATCGAGTTCTCGAACGACGCCCGCTCCGTCAGGCCCAGCGCCATGCCGCTCAGCGTGAAGTACTCCGCCGACGACGGCCCGTGCCTCCAGAGAATCGGCGGGTTGTGCCCGCCGTTCGACACCGTCGCGCGGTGGGTCTCCACGTCGTACACCCCGTACATCGCCGACACGAATATCCCCTTCTTCACGTCCCGCGCCAGCATCCGGTTCACGTGCAGCAGCGTCTCGCGCGGACTCTGCGTCCCCGCCGAGACCGTCCGGAAAACGCTTCGCACCATCACCATCACCATCGCCGCCGCGACGCCCTTCCCCGAGACATCCGCGATCACGAACCCCAGCTTCCCGGGCGCGAGCCAGTAGAGGTCAAGGTAGTCGCCGCCGACTTCCGAGCAGGGGCGGTAAGCGACGGCGAGGTCGGCGCCCGACACCGACGGGATTTCGCGCGGGATGAGGCGTTCCTGGATTTCCCGCGCGCGCGCGAGGTCCGCCTTCATGAATTTGCTCGTGCTCTCCTTCACGGGCTGACCCGGGGTCATTCCCGGGACGGCGCCCCGTGAGGACGTGGAGCGCGCGTCCTCGAAGAAGGAGAGCAGAACGTCGTTGGGCACGGGGCGCTGGAGGACGCTCACGCGGCCCATGCCGAGGTCATAGAAGGGGGAAGCGTCGGCCATGCTGTCGGAGAGGACGACGATGGGGATCTTCTTGTTCGCCTTCGCGATGCGCCGGAGGAGCACCTGGCCGGCGTCGCCGGAGCCGGTCGCGTCGAAGATCGCGATGTCCGGCTCGGTTTCCTGACCCGGCGGCTTGTCGCCCTCGGACCCGTCCCAGACGATGACGCCGTAGCCGCGGCGCGTGAGCAGGCGGCTGATGCCCTGGGATTCGGCGCCTTCCGGGCCGATGAACAGCACGATGCGCCGGCGCACGGCCTGCGACGGATCGAACCCGAAGACGTTGAGAAGCTGCTGGAGGTGCGCGCGCTCGTCCGGCGCGATGTCGACGGCGAGCAGCCGGCGGGCGATGTGCTCGACCATCGGCACCTCCCCGCCCGGCCCCACGAGCAGCTCCGCGGACTGCCGGAGTCCGCGCCCGGACGTCCCCGCCCGCATCCGCGCCAGCAGGTAGTTCGTGCGGAACTCCGCCCCTGTCCCGCGCAGCGCCTCGATCGTCTCGCGGCGCTCGACCTTCCGGAACGTCTTGCCGAAGATGTGCTCCTGGATCCCCGGAGAGAGCGCGCGGAGCACGTGACCGAGCGCGGTCAGGAATTCCTCGACCTCCTTCCCCTCCGTGAGCTTCGCGAAGTTCTTCTCGAAGTAACCGCGCAGGAAGTCCGCGGGTGCCTTTTTGTCCAGCGACGCCAGCTTCTCGAGAGACGGCATCACCTCCTCGAGCGTCCTCGCCATCCCGCGGCTCGCCGCCTTGAGCGGGTCGTCCTCCTCGCTCCACCCCGCGAACGCGTCGTCCACGGCCTCCTTGACTTCGCTTTCCTGGAAGAGCTGCGAGCCGTCGCCCGCGTGGGCGGCGGCCGAGGCCGCGTCCTCCGACTCCGGCAGCGCGGCGGCCGATTCCGCCGTCGCGGCGTCCGCGAAGACGACGATGTACTTCACCGGATTCAGCCTGACGTGCTTCCTCGCGAGCAGCTCGAAGTCCCGCGGGGCTTCCGGATTCGCCAGCACCTGGCAGAGAGCCTCCACGCCGCCGATCCCGACCCGGTGGTCGACCTCGATCGACCAGAGTCCCGCAGCGTCCATGAGCCGGATGAGGGGGTCGGCGATGATGGAAGCGGTGGGCTGCTGGGTGATGGGCGCTTCGTTGACGACGAGGACGTTCTTGTAGACTCCGAGGATCAGGTTCTTCTTGTACTTGCGCAGCCGTTCGAGGGACTTGGCGATTTCGAGGAAGCAGACCTGCGCGGAAGGATCGGTGGCATCCACCCGTTTGAGCACGTCGGCGATTTCCGTGATCCAGCGGGCGAAATCGAGGCCGTGCGTGACGCCGAAGTCCCTGGTCGCTTTCTCCATGCTTTTAAGATTTTAATGCCTCGCCGCGATTTCGCCACATCCCTTTCCGTCGCCAACCACAACATTTCCATCGGCTTAGGACGGCGGAGGACTGGAGACGCCAGGACCGAGGGCAGATCGGACGTGTACAACTCTGACCACGCAGGAAATCGAGTTTTTCTCACTCTCAGCGTTCCGTTCTCCGTATCCCCCACCGCCGTATGTGGACGGCAGGCCGCTCATGGTCTACAACCGCATACCTCGCCCCTCTGATCCCGAGGTCCCATGCCCAGCCTGATCAAAATGAAGGACGGCCGCGCGATCACTCCCCCCGACCCCGAAATCCCGTTCATCGCCGGAGACGGCATCGGCCCCGAGATCTGGCTCGCGGCACGCCGTGTCTTCGACGCCGCCGTCGCGGCCTGCGGAAAAAAGCGCCGCGTCGCCTGGCTAGAGTCCTTCGCCGGACAGGCCGCCCTCAAGGCCCGCGGTCATACACTTCCCGGCGAAACCCTCGACGTCATCCGCTCCCATGCCGTCGCCATCAAGGGCCCCATCGGGACGCCCGTCGGAAGCGGGTTCACCTCCGTCAACGTCGCCCTCCGGAAAATCTTCGACCTCTACGCCTGCGTCCGCCCGCAGAAATGGATCCCGGGCGTCCCCGCCCCCGTCCCCGATCCGTCGAAAATCGATTTCGTGCTCTTCCGCGAAAATCTCGAAGACGTCTATGCCGGCATCGAGTGGTCGTCGAAGAGCGCCGAGGCGGGCTACGTGCGGAACTTCCTCCGGACGGAATTCCACATCGACCTGCCGGACGATTCAGGGATCGGGATCAAGCCGATGAGCGAGGCGATCACGAAACGGTTCGTGAGGCGGGCGCTGCGCTTCGCGCTCGACCGAAGGCGGCGGAGCGTGACCTTCGTGCACAAGGGGAACATCATGAAGTTCACCGAGGGGGCGTTCCGGACCTGGGGGTACGAGGTCGGGCGGATGGAGTTCGGAAAGAGGACGGTGACGGAGGGCGAGGTGCGGGAAGGGGCGTCGGCGAAGGGAAAGGTGGTGCTCAAGGACCGGATCGCGGACGCGATGTTCCAGGAGGTGATCCTGAAGCCCGGGGAGCACGACGTCATTGTCTGCCCGAACCTGAACGGCGACTACCTGTCGGACGCCTGTGCGGCGCTCGTGGGCGGGCTCGGGATGGCGCCGGGCGCGAACATCGGCGACCAAGCGGCGATTTTCGAGGCGACGCACGGAACGGCGCCCGACATCGCGGGCAAGGACCTGGGGAATCCGTCCGGCCTGATCCTGAGCGGCGCGATGATGTTCGAGTTCCTGGGCTGGGAGGACGTCGCCGCGCGCATTCGCGGGGCGGTGGAGGGGACGGTGCTGGCGGGGACGGTCACCGGGGATCTGGCGCGGGGAAGAAAGGACGTGACGCAGGTCGGGACGCAGAAGTTCGGGGAGCTTGTCGCCGCCGGGGCGGGAAAGGCCTGAGCCGGTTGCCAGTGGCCAGTGGCCAGTGACCAGTTGCCAGGGAAAACACGCCGGAGGCAGCGGCAGGCCGCGGCCTCCAAGTCCCGGCCCCGCCAAAGGATGCGCAGACTCCCGCCGATCTCCTGTCCACTGGCCACAGGTCACTGGCCACTGACCCGCCGCCTCGCTGGGTAAACCGACTTACTCCAGAATCCCCTCAGCCACGAGCTTCGCTATCTGCTTCGTCGGCAGCGCGGCCTTCAGATCCTCCCGCACCGCGCGCACCCGCCTTGTCCGGATGTCGATCAGCGTCGTGTAGTCGTAGATCGAAATCCACATCTCCGCGTCCGCCTTGCGGCTCAGGATCAGCATGAGGAGTTCCTTGCCGAGACCCCGGCGCAGGGAGTTGCACTCTTCCAGGTGCCAGAGCGCGCTCGAAACGAGCGACCGTACCTTGTCGGACTGCGCGCCGTCGGCGAGCTCGAGCTGCCTCATCACGCGCTCCAGCCGGTCCTGCTCCACGCGCGTCAGCTTCTCGGCCGGCGTCTTCACCCAGATCTTCAGGTACTCGCGAATTTTGCGGAGGTCGTCCTTCGACGCGGCCTCCACCATCTTCCGGATGAATTCCTTGCGCAACTCGTTCACCGCGAGCCCGATGTCGTTCAGGTTCGCGCCCGCGCCGCGCATCGCCGCCATCCTCGCCTTGATTCCCTTCACCGCCTCGTCCGCCACGGGCTGCATCTTCAACTGCGACTCCGGGGACAGGCTGGCCCTGAGCTTCAACTCCGTCAGCACGGGCAGCCCGTAGAGAGCCTTCTCGTACTCGTCGCCGAGACGCCGCTTCCGCTCGAGCCACGCGTCGTACTTCTCCGCCTGCTGCGGCGTCAGGATCGCCCGCACGCGCCCGCGCAGCCCCTCCTGCCAGTTCACCAGCTCCTCGACCGTCGCGCGCGTCGCCCGCAGCCGCGCGTAGTCCGTTTCTGCCGTCCGCATCGCGTTGCGCAGCCGGTCCGCCTGCGCGGCGTCGAGTTCCAGCACCGCGCGCAGCTCCTCGATGCCGCCGCCCGCCATGCGGTTGACGTCCTCGCCCGCGCGGGCCCGGATCGCGACGCAGGCGAACAGCAGCGCGGTGGCGAAGAGACGTTTCACTTGTCGAGCCACGAGGAATCCTCCCCCGTCCCCTCGCCGAATTCGTTTCCGACCGCCTCCGCCACCTCGTGCTCCGTGACGGCGTCCGGCTTGCGGAAGCCCCCGACCC
>JACPRD010000061.1 GCA_016190145.1 Planctomycetota bacterium
ATCGTGAGCCGGCCCGTGATCGGATACGCCGCGTCGAGCCCGTCCTTGTCCGTGAGAATCAGCTTCGCGCTCAGGCGACGCGTCTCCTTGTCCACCGGAGCGCCCGGACGCGCCGGCCGCACGGGATGCGCCGGAAGCACCGGCGACGATCCCTTCACAGGAGTGTCCTTCCCCGGAGAGGGCGCCTTCGTCACCACGAAGCCCTGCGCCGGCGTCGGCTCGTCCCCCATCAGCCGCCCCCCGTCGTACGGCGCCGTCACCGACTCGGTGCGCACGACCGGGTGCTTGCCCGAAGACAGCTTCGACGCCGTCACCGCCGGGGGTCGCTGCGCCGCCGGCCGCGCCTGCCCGATCGGCACCGAAACCGTCGGCTCGCGCTGCTCCTCCTTAAGCCGCGCCTGGTCCTCCAGCAGGGTCTTCAGGGACTCCGGCGTCAGAATCTCCGCCTCGATCATGATCTCGCCGAGACGGCGGGGGATTTTCCTGTGAAGCGCAAACTCGTATTTCTGCGTGTCGAGGCAGATCTTGATCTCCTCGCCGCTCGCGAGTCCCTTGCTCACCGCCAGCTCGCCCAGCCGTTTCTCCTCGTCGAGCACGTCCGTGTACTCGCACGCGAGCAGCACCTTCTTCACCTGCTCGAACGTCAGCATCAGATCGCTCTGCGCGACCTCCGACAACGAGAGCTTCGCCCCCACCCGGGAGACCTCGGTCTGGCGGCGCCTGAGATCTTCAAGCTGGGAATCCGTGAGAAACCCCATCTTGCGGGCGAGGCGCGCGAACTTGTCGTCGTTGATTTTCGCCATGTTCCGGGAGGCCGATGATATCAGGCACCGGCTCGCGCGCGCCATCGCGGCTACAATCCCCGCCCATGGCGCCTCCGCCCGTGCTCGACTGGACCGCCGCGGCTGCCGCGGGCGCCGGCGTGTGCGGCGGGAAGGGCTGGAATCTGGGCCGGCTGGCGGGCTGGGGATTCCCCGTTCCCGACGGCGGCGTCCTGTCCGCGGAAGTCTACCGGCGGGTCCTCGCGGCGCCCGCGTTGCGCCGGCTGTGCGCGGAATTCGCGGCGATCGGAGCCGCGGAAGCGGCCGGACCGGCCGGCCCGCGCCTGGCGTACCTGCGAACCGCGATCGAGGCGGCCCCGCTTCCCGAAGACGCCGATAACGCATTGCGTCATTTCCTCGAGCGCACCGGCCTGGGAAGGGTCCCGGTCGCCGTCCGGTCCAGCGCCACCGCCGAGGACGGCGGGTCGACGTCGTTCGCGGGCGTCCACGCGAGCGTGCTCGACGTCACGGGCGCCGACGCCGTCCTGCGCGCCGTCCGCCGCGTCTACGCCTCGCTCTGGACCCCGCAGGCGCTCGCCTACCGCCGCCGCTTCCTCGTCCCCGACGACCAGGTCGTCTGCGCCATCGTCGTCTGCCGCATGGTTGCCGCGCGCACGGCCGGCGTCCTGTTTACGTGCGACCCGCGGGACGGGCGCCGGGACGTGATCGCGATCAGCGCCGCCGCCGGGCCGGGCGAGGCCGTCGTGTCCGGCGCGGTCAACCCGGAGGAAATCACGGTCGCCCTCCGCGAAACCGGGCTCGCCGTTGAGCGCCGCTCCGGTCCGCCGGTGCTCGACGACGCGGCCGCCCTCGGCCTCGCGCGCCTCGGCCTCCGCGCCACGTGGGCCCTCGGCGACGGCCAGGACCCCCAGGACGTCGAATGGGCCCGCGACGGCGCCCGCGCCTGGCTCCTCCAGGCCCGCCCCGTCACGCGCGTCCCCCGCGTCGCCTTCCCCGGCTCCGAATCCCTCCCCGTCGTCTGGTCCACCGCCAATATCCGCGACGCCGTCCCGTTCGTCGCCACCGCCATGTCCTGGAGCCTCATCCTCCCCGCCCTCCGATTCATGCTCTGGACCTGGCCCGCCGCCTGCGGCTACCCCGTCCCGCGCGGCCTCGAAGTCGCCCGCCGCTTCTCCGGCCGCGCCTACTTCGACGTCACCTCCGTCCAGTGGGTCTTCTACGACGCCTTCGGCTCCCTCCCCGCGGAAACCAACCGCGCCACCGGCGGACATCACCCGGCGATCCCCGTGCCGCCGGGAAGCCCGTTCCGGGGCTGGAAGGGTCTCGCGCGGCTTCGGCGGCTGTGGCGGGGGGCGCGGCTGCTGCTCAGGCTTCCGAAAATCGTCCCGCCGCGGATCGACGCGGTCTTCGCGCAGGCGCGCGAGCTGCGCGCCGTGGAACCGGCATCCCTTCCGAACGCCGGACTCCTCGCGCTCCTCGAGAGACTCTCCCTGCTCCAGGTCGAATACGGAGGACCCTTCATGCTCTCGAGCTCCGCCCTGGCCTGGCAGGCGGAGCTGGAGAAACCGCTTCGGAAACTCTCCCCGGGGCGGGGCGAAGCGATCGCGGCGGCGCTGGTGGCGGGCGGCGGGGCGGTGGTGAGCGCCGAGCAGGGGACGCGCCTGTTCGACGTCGCCGACGCCGCGCGGGGGGATCCGGCGGCGCTCGAGTGGCTCCGCCGGGAACCGTTCGACGCCGCGGCCTGGCGCGGCCTCCCCGCGGATTCCGGGTTCCGTGCGGAGTTCGCGCGGTTCCTCGACGAATTCGGCCACCGGGCCGTCTACGAGGCCGAGGTCGCGACGCCGCGCTGGAACGAGGAGCCCGGGTGGCTCCTCGAGCAGGTGCGGCACATCCTCGACGGCCAGGGCCGGCGCCCCCAGGCGGCGGCGCGGGAGAGGCGCGAGGCGGCACAGCGCGAGGTCGCGACGCTGACGTGGCTGCGGCGCCCTCAGATCCGCTGGCTCGCCGCGCGCGCCCGGCAGGGCGCCGCGCTGCGCGAGCGCGCGAAGTCCGGGCTCGTCGTGCAGGTCGAACCGCTCCGGCGGCTGCTGCTCGAAGTCGGGCGGCGCCTCGCCGCGACAGGCCATCTCGCCGCCCCCGCGGACGTTTTCCACCTGACCTGCATCGACGTCGAGATGTGGTTGCGCGGCGAGTGGGACGGTTCGGGCGCGCGGACGCTGGTGGCGGACCGGAAAGACGAGATGAAGCGGTGGGAAGCGGAGCGGCCTCCGGACGCGATCGTCGAAGGCGCCGCCGCCGCGCCCCGCCGCGAGGCCGCGGCTCCCACCGCCGGCGCCCGGACGCTCCGCGGCCTCGCCGTCTCCTCCGGCCGCGCCTCAGGCCCGGCGCGGATCGTCCGCCACCCCTCCGAGGGCTCGCGCCTGCGCCAGGGCGACGTCCTCGTCGCGCCCTCGACCGACCCCGGCTGGACCCCGCTCTTCCTCCGCGCCTCCGCCATCGTCATGGAAATCGGCGGCATGCTCTCCCACGGCGCGATCGTGGCGCGCGAGTACGGGCTGCCTGCCGTCGTGAACATTCCCGGCGTGCTGGAGCGCGTCACGGACGGGCAGGCGCTCATCGTCGACGGCGACGCCGGCACGGTCGACCTGGCCTAAGGACGGTCGCCCACGAGAAGCTCGAACCGGTCCGCCTCAGGCCTCGGCCGCCGGATCTCGATCGTCGCCTCCGATCCGGCCGGCACGATCAGCTCCCGCACCGCAAATCCCGACTTCACCTCGTACCCCTCGATCGTCCTGAACCGCGCGTACCACACCAGGTGCCGGAAATCGCCCCGGTCGTTCCGCACCACGACGCGGTGCGGGCTCCCGTACGTCACCGACACGCACGTCAGCCCCGGCATGATCTCCCGCCCGGGCTCGACCCGCCGCGGCTGCAGGTACTCCCGCTCGCGCTCGGGCCCCGAACCGCACCCCGCCAGCGCCGCACACGCGGCCAGAAAAAGAATCCGCCTCATGCCCCCGAGTAAAACCCGCACACCGGACCCCGACAACACTTTCAGGAACTTCTCTACCCCTTCATAATCCCCACGGGATGAGCATCCGGTGCCGCTGCTACCAGGAATTCCCGCCGCAGAACTTCAACAGAATCCGCGACGCGGACGAGTTCTGCACCCGCATGCGCTTCTCCACCGTCTTCATGCCCCTCGACAACGACCGCACCCGATTCGGCTGCCGCCGCTGCGGCCAGGTCTGGAGCTTCCATATCCCCGCCGAGCCCCCGTACTCGTGGCGACCGGAGAACGCAACTCCGGAAGCGCCGCCGCCGATCGTATGGAAGGGGCGTTCGCGATGAGCGACGCGTGCGACTGCTTTACGCAGTTCCCGGAGCGCTCGTTCAAGACGGCGCGCGATGCGGACTCGTTCATGTCGGGGGTCCGGCTGTCGTCCGTGTTCCGCTTTTCGGGGACGGACGAGGGCGAGGTCACGCGCGAGAAGTACCGCTGCCGCAAGTGCGGCCGCGACTGGATCTGCCGGATCCCGCCGATGCCGCCCTTCACCTGGGGCCCGGCCATTCCCGTGGAGGAGCCGGCGCGCGCCGCCGCGCCGGTCGCGCCGCCGCCCCCGCGCGCCGTGCCGGAGGCGGGCGCCCCCGTCGCCTCCGCCGTCTTCCTCGAACCCGGCGGCGCCCGGCGCGAGAAAGTCGGCCCCTTCACCGTCGTCTACGAAGACGAAGCCGCCGAGGACGTCCCGAAAGTCCTCCGCACGCTCACCGCCTGGCGCCCCGGGCTCCAGAGCTGGTGCGCGAACGCCGGCCTTGCCGACGTGGAGATCGAGATCGCCGCGCGCCTGGACAAGCGCGGCTCGGTTTTCGAGGTATTCACGGCCACCTGGCCGCGCGAGCACATCAATCCGGGATGGCGCGCGATGAAGGGCGGAAAGACCTGGCGCCCCGTCCATCTGCGCGGGATCCGCGCGCGGACCGAAACGGGATTCACGGGCGAGTACTACCTCGTCGTGGTCGACGTCCGGATGGAGTCGGTCGTGGCGTGGATGATGGCGGAGGCGAAGGGATAGCCGTGGGCGAAGTCCTGAGCGTTGTTTCCGACGCCCTCCGTCGCCGGTTCCGCGACGCCGAACGCATCGCCGTTCTCACCGGCGCCGGCATGTCGGCGGAGTCGGGCGTGCCGACGTTCCGCGGCGGGGGCGGGACGGGGATCTGGGAATGGAAGGGTCGCCCGGTGACGGAGCTGTCGAGCGCGGAGCTGCTGGCGGAGGACCCGGCCCTGGTGTGGGAGTGGTTCGAGTACCGGCGCGGACTGATGAAGGCGGTGAAGCCGAACGCGGGGCACTTCGCGCTGGCGGGATGGGAGAAGGGCCGCGACGTCACGATCGCGACGCAGAACATCGACGGCCTGCACGCGGCCGCGGGCAGCCGGCGGGTCCTGGAGATGCACGGGAACCTGTGGCGCGGCGCCTGCGCGCGCTGCGGGCTGCGGAAGGACCTTCCCGTAACGCCGCTCCCGGAGGTTCCGCCGCACTGCGACTGCGGCGCGCCGTTGCGCCCCGACGTGGTCCTGTTCGGTGAGATGCTGCCCCCGGGGGTGTACGACGCGGCGCTCGGCGCGGCGGTCGCCTGCGACCTGTTCTTCGTGATCGGGACGTCGGCGGTAGTTTATCCGGCGGCGTACCTGCCGGTGGAAGCGCGTTCGGCGGGGGCCTTTGTGGTGGAGGTGAATCCGGAGGAGACGGAGATCACGGGTCGTGTGGACGTCACGATATTGGGAAAGGCGGGAGAGATTCTCCCGAATCTCGCACACTCCTAACTCAATGCGCCATAGCATGTTATGACACCAATGGCGCGAGTCTCGACCGCCGCAACGGTCTCGAATCCTTCCTCGGCTTCGTCCTGGGCGGTGAATCGTCCCTCCCCGACGAAACGCGCCGCTACCGCGAAGAAATCACCCTGACCCTCATCGACGGAAACTGGCGGGTAACTCACTTCGAGTTCCAGAAGAAGAAGTAGATCGGCCGGAAGCCTCGGCCAGCCACCCGTTCCCCTCCTCCTCGGCCCACCTACAGCCCCACGATGAAGTTCATCTCCTTCTCACTCGGAAACTCCGGATACCACATCAGCAACTGGACCACGATGGCCGCGAGCCTCCGGAACAGCGACTCGGTCGAACCGTGCGCCCCGTACGACCCGCGATTGAAAAAGAGCCGCCCGGGTCCCAGCGACCCGACCTCCTCCCGGTGGACCGCCCCGTCGAGCACCGCCTGCGCAAATTCCTCGCGAAGCCCCGTGCGCACGCCGTCGGCGCGGTGCAGATCCGAGAGACGCATCCGGGTCGTCGCCTGATCCGAGATCGCAGCCACGACCAGGAGCCTGCCCGTCTCCTCGGGCTCGAACTGCGCTCCGAGCGTCCCGTTGAGCACGAAGCCCCCGACCGGGAGACGCAACTCCACGGCCGCGAGCCGCCTCTCGGCGATCCCGGGCAGCCAGGCCTCGACCTCGCGCTCCCCCGTCCGGGAAGCGGGATAAATGAGGTCGGGGACCTCGCGCAGCCAGACGCGCGCAAACCGATTCCCGCGTTCCAGCGTCACAATCACAATCGCGCCCTCCCAGGTGCGCTACCAAGATACCCCGATTTTCCTCTCAAATTCACAATTCAAAATTCAAAATTGCCTTTCCTTCCTCCTAGTACGCCCGCGCGAACAACACCCTCTCCCCGCTCTCCCTCCCGCACCTCACGCACTTTCCCGCCTCCTTCGCGTTCCCCAGCGGGATGCACCGGATCGTCACCTTCGTGTCCTCCTTCACCTGCCCCTCGCACGCCCCGTCGCCGCACCAATGGCAACTCGCGAACCCGCCTGCGCCGTCCATCTGCGCCTTGAACGCGTCCCACGTGTCGATCCGCCGCGTGCTCTCGTCGCGGAATTTCTTCGCCTTGTTGAAGAGATCCTTCTGCATGGCTTCCATCTGCGCCACGACGTGGTCGACGCCCTTTTCCATCGGCACGAACTCCTTCTTCTCCAGGTCGCGCCGCTTGAACGCGAAGCTCTTCTTCTCGAGATCCTTCGGCCCGATCTCGATCCGCGCGCAGGCCCCCTTGCGCTCCCATTCGAAGTACTTCGCGCCCGGACGCTCGTCGCGGTTGTCGAAGACCACCGAGAGCCCCTTCCCCTTCAGGTCCTCCACCATCCGCCGCCCGACTTCCTCCGTCGCAGCCCGCTCGGCGTCGTTCTTGAAGATCGGGATCACCACGACGTGGTACGGCGCGAGCTTCGGCGGACACACAAGCCCCGCGTCGTCTGAGTGCGTCATCACGAGGCCGCCGATCAGGCGCGTGGACACGCCCCACGACGTCTGCCACACGTACTCGCTCTGCCCCGCCATGTTCTGGAATTTCACGTCGAACGCCTTGCCGAAATTCTGCCCCAGGTCGTGGCTCGTCCCCGCCTGGAGCGCCCAGCCATTCTGCATCAGCCCCTCGATGCAGTAGCTCTTCACGCCCCCCGCGAACTTCTCGCTCGCCGTCTTCTCGCCGCGGATGACCGGCATCGCCATCACGTTTTCGGCGAAGTCCGCGTACACGTCGAGCATCCGGAGGACTTCCTTGAGCGATTCCTCGTGCGTCGCGTGCGCGGTGTGGCCCTCCTGCCAGAGGAACTCGCTCGTTCTGAGGAACATCCGCGTGCGCAGCTCCCAGCGCACGATATTGGCCCACTGGTTGATCAGCATCGGCAGGTCACGATGCGACTGGATCCACTTCGCGAAGAAATGCCCGATGATCGTTTCGGACGTCGGCCTCACGACGTACCGCTCTTCGAGTTCCTTGCCCCCGCCGATCGTGACCACCGCCAGCTCCGGGCTGAACCCCTCGACGTGCTCGGCCTCCTTCTTGAGGAAAGACTCCGGGATGAACATCGGGAAATAGGCGTTGCGATGGCCGGTGGCCTTGATGCGGTCGTCGAGTTCGCGCTGGATCTTCTCCCAGATGGCGTAGCCGTTCGGCTTGATGACCATCGCGCCTTTCACGACGATCGCCGGTTCGGCGAGGTCGCCGGCGCGGATGACGTCCTGGTACCACTCCGGGAAATCCTTCGCGCGCGGGGTGATCGGGCTCTGTTCGGCCATGGGGTCCTCTGGGGTTGGGGTGGAAAGAGCGGATCAGTGAAGCGGTTGGGGCGGGTAGTGTCAATGAAGGCGGTGGCCGCGGAGCGGGTGCATGGCCGGAATTGCGGTCTGCCCCACGTGCCCCTCGCCCTGCTCCGCTGTCCCTGGGCCCGGCGTGGTCAACGACCGGGCAGGGAAATGGGGGGCACGGGCAGCTGAGGCGGACGTAAATCGGCGCCGCGCGGCCGCTACCCTGGCTCCTCGTCCTCCTCCCGCTCGAACCCCATCGGGATCCGCTCCACGAACTGGCCCTTCGCCCGCGACATCTGATCGCGCAGCCGCTCGACCGCGCGCTTCACGTGCTCCGGAAGGATCCGCAGCGTCTCGACCGCCTGGCCCGACTGGATCGCCTCCTGCGCGGCCGAAACGAACACTTCCTTCAGGTACGTCACCGAGAACCCCTCCGTCTCCCGCACGAGCGACGCGAGCGCGCCATCGTCAATCTGCCCCGCGAACAGCTTCGCGAGATAGGCCCGCCGGCACGCCGGCTCCGGGTTCTCGATCTTCCACACTCGGTCGAACCGGCTCGGCCGGTTCAGGATCGCGTCGTCGACGTTCTCCGGATGGTTCGTCGTGCCGACGATCAGGAGGCCCTCCTGCGACGCGAACCCGTCGACCTGGTTGAGGAAATAGGACATTTTCCCCGGCGCATTGAAGAGAGAGTCGATGTCCTCGAACACGAGGACGCACGGCGCCAGCCGCTTCCCCTGCTCGAACATCTGCTCGATGGGATCGCGCTTGTCGGCGTTACCGGAGACGACGAGGTAGAGGCACGGAACGCCGGCCTGGGCGGCGATGACGCGGCAGAGCAGGGTCTTGCCGTTGCCCGGCGGGCCCACGAACAGGAAGCCGCGCTTCCAGGCAAGGCCCATGCGCTCGTAGAGGGCGCGGCCGCGGAAGAAGGTCTCGACGTTGCCGCGGATATCGGACTTGAGGGAGGCCGGGAGGACGAGGTCGTCCCAGCCGATCGAGCGGTCCAGCTTGAGGCGGAGGCGGCCGACGACCTGGATTTCCTCGGAGGCACGCTTGCGCTTGTCGCGGAACTGCCCCAGGGCGCGCGCGGTGGTTTCGAGGGCGGCGACGTCGCGGGCGGCGAGAAGGTAGGAGGCGCGGACCCAGCCGTCGGCGTCCATGAGGGAAAACGCCAGCAGCGCGAAATCCGCGCTCAGGTAGATCACGTGCTGCGGGACGAAATCCTGCTCGTGCTCGCGGAAATCGTGGAGGACGGGTTCTTCGGCGCCGGTGGCGATGTTGAGCGAGGTGCGCTCGGAGGCGGCGTCGCGCTCGGCGACGAAATCCCGCGCGACGCCGAAATCGAGGCCCGGGAAGCTGTCCATGGACGCCATGGCCCAGCCGCGGCGTCCCCTGGACTCGAGGAGCCCCCGGAACTGCGCGATGACGCGGTAATGGACCGCCTGGTGGCCGGCCCCGCCGGCGGTCTCCGCACGGACGCGCCGAAGCACGCGGCTGAGCCGGTCCTTTCTCACGGCGGATTCTCCCTGGTCGTCTTTGATCATGGTGAAGGTTCATCGCCGGCGGGGGCGGGGAGGTTCATAAGATGGGGGGATGCGGTGGATCCTGACGCTGGTCGTGGCCGGCCTGGC
>JACPRD010000064.1 GCA_016190145.1 Planctomycetota bacterium
CCGCGCAGCGCCGCCACCCCCCAGAACGCCGCCCCGATCGCCAGCAGCCCCGCCACCCCCGCTACCAGCCGCCCCGCCGTCACGCCGCGCGCCGCCCCCGCGTCCGGCACCGGTAGCCCCCGCCGCGCCATCTCACGCAGCCGCTCCCGTACTCCCGCCGGCGCCGCTTCCCTCGGCGCCGCCTCCAGCTCCCCCTCCAGCAGCGCCAGTGCCAGCGCCACGCCCGCCCCCGCCAGCGATCCCCGCAGCCGCTCGTGCGCCGTGTGCAGCCGCTTCCCAACAGTCCCCGACGGACACTCCATTGCTTCCGCAATCTCCTCGTACGAAAGCCCCTGCTCGTACCGCAGCCGCACCGTCGTCCGCAACTCCGGCTCCAGCGCCTCCACCGCCTCCCGCACCCGTCCCGCCACCTCCCGCCGCTCCGCTTCCATCGTCCCCCCTCCCTCCGTCGATTCGTTCCTCGAGCCCGCCGCCTCCGCCTCGCGCCGCGCCCGCCTCGCCACCGCCATGTCCCGCCCGGCACGCAACGCGATGCGGTGGATCCACGAAGCGAACGCTGCCGGCTCCCGGAGGTCGCGCAGCGAACGAAGCGCCTGTCGCCAGGTTTCCTGAAGCGCATCCTCCGCGTCGGCCTCGGAGCCGACCTCGCGCCGCAGGAAGTGGAATAGCGGGTCCTGCGTGGCCGCGATCAGCCGCTCCAGGGCGGCGCGGTCGCCTCCCCGGGCCTCCCGGACGAGTTCAGAGGAGACTTTCATCGGCAGAATGCTCGAAGCGTCGGAAGCGGACGATGTCCCGGACGTCCGCGGAGAGGTCGGCTGCCCGGCGGAGAGGGGAGAGGGAAGAGGGAAGGGGGAAGCGAGAACCGCGGCTCCATCGTCGTTTCCTCGCCTCTTCCCTCTCCCGCCGGACGGCTCAACTCACCGCGGACACGCGAAACCATGTCTAAGGGGAACCCTTCGCCCCATTTCTTACCGGAATCTCCGAATTCCGGCGGCGCAATTGCCCGCACGCCGCATCCTCCTCTGACCCGCGAGCTTCCCCGCCAGCAGCTCCGCCTGCTCCTCCCGGTCATTCACCCCTTCCAGCAGAACATACGAAATCGTCACGTGCCACCCCGTCAGAATTGGAACCTGGAAACCGCCCGGCGCGCTGCCGGGCGCGCGGTTTCGCTCTGGACCTGCATGGTGGAGACGATTCACGAACGGCCATTCTGGAACTCCGGGCGGGCGCGGATCAAGCGCTTCCTTGCGCGTCTTCCTGCACGCGGAGACAGCGGGAACGGTGATGGTGTGGGCGGTCCGGCCGCCGGGGGGCCCGCGCGGCCTGGCGGCTCATGCGCTCGGACTCGGCGACCCGCCCCCACTCGCGGACGACGCCGGCGAGGTTTCCCAGGTCGACTCCCTCGCCGGTCCGGTCACCGACCTCCCTGTGAATCGCAATCGCCTGAGCGAAAGTGAGTTCGGCAAGCTCGATTCGCCCCGAGAGCTGGTACATGCCGGCAAGATTGCCCAGCGCGATTCCCTCGGATCGCCGATCCCGGATCGTCCGGAGCATGGCGAGCGCCGCTTCGAGAGTCCGCTCGGCGTCGTCGATTCTGCCTTGCGCCTGGTACACGCTTGCCAGCGTTCCCAGCGCTACCGCCTCGGCCCGCCGTTTTCTCCGCTCCCGGTTGATGGCCAGCGCGCTTTCGCACGTGCGCTCCGCGAGATCGAGCCGGCCCGTGTCCTTGTACAGGATGGCCAGCCGCCCCAGGACGACCCCTTCTCCATTCGCGTCGGCGAGCTTCCGGTGGATCGAAAGCGCCCGGTCGCCCGGAAGCTGGAGCTGGTACGCGGCATCGCGCAGAAGGGCGTGGCGGAAGACGTAAGCTGACTCGGCATTCACGACGGCATGATACGAGGCCCGGAGCGGCTTCCTTGCTCCGTCTCGCGCCGCGATTCGTTCTGCGTTACTCGTTACTCGTTTCTGGTTCCGCGCGAAAATCGAGTTCTGTTGCCGGGGCCTCCGCGCGAACGCGGTTTCGTGCTTCGTGCCTCGTGCATGGTGTGGGCCGTCTGCCGTGGGAAGCGGAAACGAAGTACGAAGCACCAAGCACGGAAGTTCATTCGCGCGGAATGCGCGCCCCTGCCGTGCGATCGTTCGCGTGGAACGAGTAACGAGACCGCAGAGGCGGTAGGATTCCCGGCATGACCGAGGACGATCTGCAGCTCGTCGAGCCGTCCGTGTCCCTGCGCGAGGAATACGAAGCCTACTGCCGGGAATTCGGCGACGCGCGCGACATTCCCGGCAACGGCTGCATGGCCGGATCGCCCGATTTTTCGGAGGCCATCCGGATGTGCCTGGACCACGCCCGCGGCGCGAATCTGCCGGAAGGGAGGGTTCCCGCGACCACGTTCTGGCTCGTTCGCGGGGGCCGGAGGCTCGTCGGCATGATCAACCTGCGGCACTCCCTGACGCCCTTCCTCGAATCCGAAGGCGGCCACATCGGGTACTCCGTCCGTCCTTCCGAACGGCGCAAGGGCTACGCCACGCGCATGCTGACCGCGGTCCTCGAAACGGCGCGACGCCTCGGGCTGAAAGGAGCCCTGATCACCTGCGACAAACGGAACGCGGCCTCTGCCGGCGTCATCCTGAAGTGCGGCGGCGTCCTGGAGAACGAGGTCCCTTCCCGGCTGCCGGGTCGAGAACTCACCCAGCGGTACTGGATCGAGCTGTAGCGCGAGACTGCCCTGAAAATGGCCGATTGTTCTGAAACGGCCCAGGAGAAGGAGGAGGAGAAGGAGCAGGAGGAGGAACGACCTCAGTTGGACGACCTCCTGCTGCTCCTCCCCCTTTTCCTCCTCCTCAGCCGTACCGCGAGCGCCGTCGGAAACGGAACCCCGTTGCCTCGTGCCTGCCTCACTCCATTTCCATCCCCGAGGGTGATCCCCGGATCATGGGTGACTCTCAGGCACCCTCAGGCGGCCCGCCCATCGGCCCGACCGGCGGACCCGCGGTCCAGAACGTCCAGACGTAGTCGTCCCCCAGCGTCTCTCCATCCAGGTCGCGGATGGCGCCCGAGAGCGTTGCGGTGTAGAGCACCTGGTCGGCCATGAGCGCGGACGGCGTGAACGTCGCCGTGCGCGTGGCCGCGTTCCAGGAGACGGTTCCGGCCACGGGGGCGCCCGCGCCGTCCTGGAGCCTGAAGGTCGACGTCGTGATCGTCGCCGGGTCCATGTCGTGGGTGAATGTCGCGGTCACGACCATGTCCTGCGGGATGTTCTCCTCGAGGTCGAGCGGACGGGTGGACTCCACCTCCGGGTCGTCGTCGGACGGCGGGGCCGACGAGGAGCTACGGCGCTTGTTGCATCCCACCACGGCAACGACCAGGATCGCGGCGATCGCGAACGTCCTCATGCCAACCTCCGGCTTCCTCGTCCGGCGAGGGCCCCCCCTTGGGCCGTCATCCTAACATCACTCCGGAGCGGACCTTCATCACCTCAACCCGCAAAACGCCGGCCGTTCCGCTGAAACCCGCCTGTGAAGGCATCCACGAACAGCCCATCCAAGCTGAAGCGTCTTCTCATCTCGCTTCTACGGAGGGTGGAACGACCTGGTCACCCCGGGCATCCCTTCGAACCCGAGCCAGAGCCGGCAGGAGCCGAACGGGAGGCGCGCCTTGCAGGCCCTGGGTTCGAGCCGGTCAGTCCCTGATCCGCGCCGAACCCGTTACTTCGACGGCGGAACTTCCCGGATCACGACGCTCCGCTTGCCGTCGCGCCGCCCTCATCCATTCGTGGGTACTGGCTGCCTGTGGTATGACGATCGCCCGATGCAGCTGGCTCTGATCCCGTTCCGGTAGAAAACAAGAGCGGTCAATTGAGACGCGATTCCCTGCATCATTGCGTCGAACCGCATGTCTCCCGTCAAACCGTGGAACAATGTCGCGAACAGAAACATCGCTCCGTTCAGCGACCATGCAACCGCGACTGCGAGGAATACATACCCCAGGAGATTTCCGGGAATGCGCGTCCGAATTGGCCAGACCAGCCAGCCGAGTAGAAGTACTGAATCGATGCCCATGAGGATCAGGAGACCAGCGACATACCAATCACCGGCCTCCAGCTCGATGAGGCGGTGAGAGCCGCGCCGTCCCGCGTACAAACCTGCAAGCTGCCGGGTGGCGAAGTACACCACGATCCGTCGGCTCTCTCTTGCAATAAACGGGTTCAGAAGAAAGCTGGAAACAGGAACGTAGATTCCGAACGTGACGTCGAAAACCCTCTGCAAAAGCGTCGGAGATTCACTCAACTGCCGCTCGAGGAACGGGATCAGCGGTCGGTGGCCTTCAAACGGGATGGGTTCCCATTCCATGGCCATCGATCCTACATCTGCAAGGGGCACGGCAACAAACCAGTCGAGGACTACCCGCATGAGGCGGGGATCTTCCTCCGTCGCGAGCGCTGGATCATGGCAGGATTGCCCCTCCACGACTCGGCGGGCGCGTTGAGAGCGAACTCCGCTTCAGCTTCAGCCCCTTCCCCTCCACCCGATACAGCACCCACTGCTTCATCTCTTTCGCTCCAAGCCCGCGATACAGTCGCACCGCCCGCTCGTTCCAGTCGAGCACCATCCATTCGAAGCGGCCGCAGCCGAGGCGGCGCGCTTCCGCCGCGAGCTCGCGCATCATGGCCGTCGCGACGCCGCGGCCGCGCGCGTCGGGGTGGACGAAGATGTCTTCGAGGTAGAGGGTGGGGCGGGCGAGGAAGCTGGAGTAGGTGAAGAAGAAGATCGCGTAGGCGACGACTTTACGGTCGAGGATCGCGACCCAGAGCCGGTACTGCGGCCGCTTCCCGAACGCGTCCCTGAGCAGCCGGCGGCGGGCGCCGGCGTCGGGGGGCGGGAGTTTCTCGAAGTTCGCGAGCGCGACGACGAGGTCGAGGAAGGCGCGGCCGTCGGCGCGGCGGGCCGGGCGGATCGCGAGGCTCATTTCAGGTTGACCCAGAGGATCTCGTCGGCCTTCAGGACGAGCAGGCGGCCGGTGTCCGGGTGCGGGAGCACGCGCACGACGCCGGTGCCGATTTCGACGGATTTTTCCCTGGTGCCCTTGTTGCTGAAGATCCCGAGCGTGCCCGGGTCGCGGAGGCCGAACACCTTGTTCACGGAGCGCGTGTAGCCGACGACGCGCACGCCCGGGATCGCCCACTCGGGCTTCTGGAGGTCGTTCGTGCGGAAGACGTACGTCCCGTAGGGCTTGAGCGGCGGAAAGCCCTCCGGCGCGGTTCCGTCGCAGGGTGCGGCGACGTAGTTCGAGTCGGGGCTGATCTCGATCCGCGAGTACTTGCCCAGTTCCGGACCTTCCTCCTCGTACACCAGCGTTTCCTTCTCCACCCGGAACCGGTGCAGGTTGTTTCCCGTCGCGAAGAACACGTACTTGCCGTCCGGGGTCCCCGTCGGAAGGGCGAAGTAGCTGAGCTGCCGCGCGCCCGGGAACTTCCTGATCGTCATCTTCTGTCCCTGCTCCTTCATGATGTTGAGCGCGACGATCGGCTTCCGCACGTAGTAGATCGTGAGATCGAGAATCTGAATCTCGAGGTTCATGCCGCGCTCCCCGCGGCCGCAGTATGCGAGCAGCTCCTTCGGAAACCCCACCACGTCGCGCGCGTCGGGCATCTTCACCTTCTGGATCACCGAAAGGTCGTCTTCCTTCAGGACCCAGATCTCTCCTTTTCCTTCCACCCCCACCAGGATTCCCGCCTTCGACTGAGCCAGCCCCCACACGTCCGCTCCGACCCACAGCCGCCGGTCCACGCGCATCGCCGGCACCGCGATCTTGCGGATCACCCCGCGCTTCTCCGCCACCACCAGCGCGTCCTTCCGGTCGTTCCACACCATGTGCGGCCGGATCTCCGCGGCGGGGAGATTGATGACCTGAAGCGTCCCTCCCTCGACCGATTCTTCCTCCCCCCCGAGCGGCTCGTTCGTCTCGAGCGCGAGCCCCTTCGCCGCCGCCTCCTTCATCTTCGCGTCGGGATCGGGCTCCTGCGCGAGCGCGGGGGCGGAGAGGAGGGTGAGCAGGAGGAGGAAGCGGTGCATGGGGGAGACAGGGTCGGGAGTCCGGCGCTACTTCCGTCCGGCTCGGCTGTGGGCCTTCGCAGCAGGCACGCGTCGCGCTTTCGGAGTTGGCGCCTGGCGGGGGGCGCGCGCCGTGGCCCGGTCCTTCCGGCGCTGCTGAGGCGGCCGGAGAATCGCATCTCCCTCGCGATAGATCGCCTGCATTTCCTCATGGAGCCGTCCCTCGCGATGGGCCTTCAGGGCCCGCCGTGAAAGCCGGGCTTTCGCTTCCCTGAGTTCCCGGTCCAGCCGATTGCGAGGTTGAGCCATCTTGCGATCTCCTCCGGTGTGCCGATCAGCGGGGCACGCAGTCCACGATGCCGGGACACCCGTCCGGCGGCGTCACGCGTCAGCGGGCGCGCGAGATCCCGAATGTCCCAGGTCACGAGGGCGTCCGCTGCGCCTAGGATAGCAAAACCGAGATGCAGCATGTCCATGTGTCCGGCCCGGTTCCGTCTCATCTGACGCAGAAGTTCAATCGCCAGAGCCTCGGCTTCACGCTCGTTGGTGAGGAACCGCGGACGCGCTTTCCGCATCTGCCGGCGGACGATCCGATGCACGTCCGGGTTCGGCATCGCGGCGATTTCCGCCGTGACGACTCGTGAGATCACCAGTTCGTGCCGGCCACGCACGAAGTTCAGGAAGGCGTAGGTGAGACCGCGACGAGGGTCTGAAACGTCATCGGCGAGGCGATTCCAAAAGGAAGACTCGAGGTAGAGCCTGTAGCGGGTTCTGGTCATTCCCGGATGATGAGCGTTGCGTTCCTGCAATATCAAGAGGGCTCAGTGAAATACTTGTCCTTTTTTCGAATTCAGTCGAGACAGGACTTTCCCGTATCCGCGTCCTCGTAAAACCAAACTCCCCCACGTTTCCCGAACCGGATCGTGAGGCCGCATCCTGAATGAAACATCGAGTCCTCGTAATCTGCTAACGGTGTGTGGGCCTCCAGCAGCAACTCCCAGAAGGCCGCGGCGATACTCCAGCGAGTTTCCACGTCTGGACCCGCCGGTTCGAATGTAAGCGCCGTCGACCCGTGATAGTCACTGCACCAGAATGGCCATTCTCTGGTCTGACCGTCGCCGACGTGACGAGCCAGAAACCCGAAGTGCATGAGGGACTTTTCGGGTCGATCGTCTTCTCCAGGGCATTTGACTTCGAATTCGGCCTCGATTCTCGGGCGTATCCACAGGGAGTCCTTCTCGGCGCGCACCAACCGCCTCAGGTCTTCCGGCAATGAATCAGGCGGGACACTTCCGCCCAGATGAAACTCACGCGAAAAGCGGCCGCCCCTTAACTCCACGACCGCGGGAGCAAAGGTCCAGTTTCCCGATCGACGTTCCCTCGCCACGCGCGCCATTCTATGTTCGGGAGCGATCCGGATACACTTCCGCAAGATCCGATTCGAGGAGTCGCCCATGCCCGCCAAAAACTGGTCCTACTTCCACGCCGGCGCCTGGAAGGACATCTACTTGCACGAGGTCCCGCACCCGCTGCTCGGCAAAGTCCGCGGCAAGGTCTTCCTCAAGGAACCGCTCGCGCTCACGGGCATGGAGGTTTCGTTCGGGGCGCTTCCCCCCGGCGCGGCGGTGCCGTTCCTGCACGCGCACCGGGAGAACGAGGAGCTGTACATTTTCGTGAAGGGGCGCGGGGAGGTGCTGGTGGACGGGGAGACGATCGCGGTGTCGGAGGGGTCGGCGGTGAGGGTGGCGCCGGCGGGGGCGCGGAGCTGGCGGAACACGGGGGCGGAGGATCTCGTGTACCTCGTGGTGCAGGCACGGGCGGGGACGATGGCGCGGGGGACGATCGAGGACGGGGTGGAGGTGAAGGGGAAGCCGGCGTGGAGGGGTTAGTCGGACAACGGGAGAATCACGCATGAGTGAGTATGACCCTGAGAACTATTTCTGTTGCGAGTTCGAGTTTTCAGGAGTCCTGGAGCTCGGGGTGGTCGCGGACCTGATTTCCCGAGCTCTCTGCATTCCGCTGGCGATCGACGAATCCGGAAAGTGGGAGGAGTTTCCGGCATTCTCAGGATCCGCTGGAGGTCTTGAAGTGGCGGTGCTTGGCGAGGAGCTGCCCGGAAGCAGACGTCCCGAAGAAGTCCGTCATGCACTCGCAACCGACCTGATCGTGGACGGGGATCGCGAATTCGAAGGACTCGGTGAAACGGAGGATCTTGCCGCTCGTTGGATCCTCGGAAAACTGATCACAGTCGGACTCTCTCCGCGCAGGATATCCTGAGAATCGCTCCAACCCTCGCAGGCGCCCGGGTGAGAAGGGAAGTCGGCCTGGAGATGTCAGTCGGCAAACGGGAGGACATCGCATGATTCGGGGTCTCGTGGCGGTGATGGCGCTGGCGATAATCGGGGCGGCGGCGGTTTCGGCAGAAGAGCCCGCGCCGAAGGGCCAGCTTCAGCGCCTGGAATTCCCGAGCGGAGTCGGCGACATCCAGTTTTCGCCGGACGGGAAGGTGCTGGCCGCGACCGGGTTCGACAGGACACTGCGGCTGTACGAGGTGGCGACGGGGAAGCAGGTCGAGGTTTTCGAAGGGCACACGGGGCGCGTGACGTGCGTCGCGTGGTCGCCGGACGGGAGGACGCTGATTTCCGGAAGCGACGACAACTCGATCCGGATCTGGGACGTGCAGACGGGGAAGGCGACGGGGGCGCTGTCGGACGTTCACGGGCAGGGCTCGCACGGGACGGGGACGACGAGTCTCGGGTGGTTTCCCGACGGGAAGGCGTTCTTTTCGACGGGGTACGACCCGCTGATGCGCATCTGGAACACGCAGACGCACGAGGAGATCCGCAACATCCGGGGGCACGACGACTGCGTGTTCGCGATCCTGTCGCCGGACGGGAAGCTGCTGGCGTCGGCGAGCCAGGACGGCACGGCGCGGCTCTGGGACGCCGCGACGGGCGAACTTCTCGGCGATCTCGAAATCCAGCCGCGCATCGACGCGACCAACCCTCACCTCGGCGTGCCGGCGTTCTCTCCGGACGGGAGCCGGCTGTTCTCGGGCGCGGGCGACGGCAAGGTGCGCTCGTGGACGATTCCCGGGAGAAAACCCGGGGCGGGCTGGGACGCGCACAAGGGGTTCCTCGGGTGCGTGGAGGTCTCGCCCGACGGCGGCCTCCTCGTCTCCTCGGGCATGCACCCGCAGGGCGGCATCGGCGCGCCCGACGGAACCTGGGACAACGCGATCCGCTTCTGGGACATCGCCACGGGCAAGCTCCTCGTCGAGCTGAACGGCCACCGCATGTCCGTCAGCCGCTGCCGCATCTCCGCGGACGGCACGCGCCTCGCCACTTCCTCGTGGGACGGCACCATCGTGATCTGGGATCTCGTGGCGCTCGATCTCTGCGGCCAGAACGCGGCGGGGGAGGATGCGGAATCCCTGTGGAAGCGGCTGGGCGAGGCGGCGGGTCCGCGCTCGTGGGCGGGGATTCGCGCGGCGGTGGCGGATCCCGCGAAGGCGCTCGCGATGATCGGCGAACGACTCGCGCCTGCCGCGAACGACCCCGAGTTCTCGCGGAAAGTGGCGGCGCTGATCCGTGACCTCGACGACGACAAGTTCTCCGTCCGCGAGCAGGCGCTCAAGGATCTGGTCCAGCTCGGGCCGCGCGCGGAACTCGCGGTGCGCCGCGCGCTGGAGTCGCCGCCGTCGCCGGAAGTGCAGATGAGGGCGCGGGTGATTCTCGAGGAAGGGGCCGCCTGGCGTCCGGAGACGGAGGAGGAGCGGCGCTGGGTGAACGCGGTCAAGGTGCTGGAGGAGATCGGCGGGGAGAAGGCGCGGGAGATTCTGGAGAAGCTGGGCGGGGGGGATCCGGACTCCGCGCTGACGGCGCTGGCGAGGAGGGGGGTGGAGAAGGGGAAGTGAGGGGGGCTCGGGATGGGCGAGGCCGCGAAGCGGCCCCCTTGAACTTTACCTTTTCCCTTTACCTTTACCTGCCGTTCGTCCGCGCTAACGGCAGGGAAAGGTAAAGGGGAAGGTAAAGGTAAAGGGGCGCGGCTGGCGCCGCGCGTCTTGCAAGACGGCCCCCGGGGTTTCCCCCGGAGGCCGCTTCGATGCGAGTCGCTCGCCCTACAGAATCGGCAAGTACCTCTCCAGCTCATACTGCGTGACGTGAATCCTGAACTGGTCCCACTCCAGCTTCTTGTTCTCGATGAACCTGTGGAACACGTGATCCCCCAGCGCGCGCCGGATGACCTCGCTCTTTTCCGTCAGGTGCAGGGCCTCGATCAGGCTCCCCGGCAGCTCCGCGATGCCGAGCTCCGCGCGCTGCGCGGGGGACATTTCGTAGACGTTGGCCTCGACCGGTTCGGGAATCTCGTAGCGCTTCTCGACGCCCTCGAGCCCCGCGGCCAGGAGCGCCGTGAACTGCAGGTACGGGTTGCCGGCGGGATCCGGGCTGCGGACTTCGATGCGCGTCGCCTTCTCGCGCCCGGGCTTGTACTGCGGGATGCGCACGAGGTCGGACCGGTTGCGCCGCGCCCAGGACAGGTAGACCGGCGCTTCATAGCCCGGCACGAGCCGTTTGTACGAGTTCACCCACTGGTTCGTGACGGCGGTGAACTCCGGCGCGTGCCGCAGGATGCCGGCGATGAATCCCTTGGCGACGTCGGAGAGGTGGTAGCGGTCGGACTTCTCGAAGAAGGCGTTGCGGTCGCCGCTGAAGAGGGACATGTGCACGTGCATTCCGGACCCGTTCTGTCCGAAAATCGGCTTCGGCATGAACGTCGCGTAGACGCCGTTACGGATCGCGACTTCCTTGACCAGGAACCGGTAGGTCATGACCTGGTCGGCCATCGTGAGCGCGTCCTTGTAGCGCAGATCAATCTCGTGCTGGCTGGGCGCGACCTCGTGGTGCGCGTACTCGACCTGGATCCCCATCTTCTCGAGCGCCTCGGCCGTCTCGCGCCGGAGGGCGATCGCCTCGTCGCGCGGGATCATGTCGAAGTAGCCGCCCTCGTCGAGCGTCTCGGTGGACTTGCTGTTCTTGAAGTAGAAGTACTCGAGCTCGGGGCCGACCATGTACGCGTAGCCGAGCGCGCGGGCGCGCTCGAGGTTCTTTTTCAGCACCTGCCGCGGGTCGCCGTCGAACGCGCGGCCGTCCGGCAGCACGATGTCGCAGATCATCCGCGCGATCGGGCCCTGCGGCGTCTCCCAGGGGAGGATCGCGAAGGTCGTGGGGTCGGGAAGCGCGATCATGTCGGACTCGTCGATGCGCGTGAAGCCCTCGATCGAGGAGCCGTCGAAGCCCATGCCTTCGGCGAGCGCGCCTTCGAGTTCCTGGCGCGTGATCGTGAACGCCTTGAGGAATCCCAGGATGTCGGTGAACCACAGTTCGATGAACTTCACGCCCTTCTGGTCCACGGTCTTGAGGACGGTGTCGTGAAGCGACTGGGTCATGCGGGGCGATTCGAGTTTCGCGCCGTTCGGGCGCGGGCGGGCGGCGGTCTTGACCGACGGTGCGGCGGGAGCCTTCTGGGCCATGCGGGATACTCCTCTCTGTTGCCCCTGATCCGGGGGCACCCCCTCGGGACGCGCGCCCGCGGGACATTCCCTTGGGCGACGGCGAAAATTGTAGGCAGGGGCCCCGTGCGCGCCAGCCTGCATCTTCAGGGGGAAAGTGAATTTTTGTTTTCGAACGCCCTTGACCGCGACCGTGGCACCAGGTTTGCGTTGCATCGGCCCGTACAGCGTTTTTGAGGAGAATTGCCGGCGAAATCGTCGGGTCTCTTTGCACTCCTCTCGCGGTTCTTTACGAAGGCCTGCAGGTTTTCTCAACTTCAGAAACAAGAAACCGTGCCGCCGGAATTCTCCGGAATCTCAGGAACTCCCGACGTGCGCGAGCGTTCTAACCCGATGGACCGGGGAATTGGGCCCGCCGACGGTCGGCGCGCCCGGGTTGACTCCGGGGAGAGAATGAAGGGGGTAACGCCGTGAAGGACATCAACTGGACGACCCTGCTGGTCAGGGGAACGCTGATTTCCGCGACGCTGATGCTCGCCGTGAACAGCTCGCCGGCCTGGCTGCTGCTCACCGCGTGGTGCGCGATCGGATCGCTGTCGAGCGAATCGAATCCCGGGAAGCTGATTCCCATGAAGACGGCGGTGGATCTGGGGTTGACCGCGGGTCTTGCGGGGATTTACCTGGTCGTGAGGTGATCCTCCGGGGCCGCGCAGCGGCCCTTCCTTTACCTTTACCTTCCCCTTTTCCTTTCCCTGTCATTCTGCCGCGGGAAATGCAGGGGAAGGTAAAGGTAAAGGGGCGCGGCTTCGCCGCGCGCCCGAAATCGAATTACTTGCCGCTCTCAGCCGCTTTCGCGTATTCCTCCAGCGCGGCCTCGATCCGCGCCGCCGCGTCGCTTCCCGCGAACGCGGCCTTCGCCTTCTTGAGCAACTCGACCGCCTTCTTTGCGTCGCCAGCGACCCCCGCGGCCTCGAGCTCCTTCTCCGCCGCCTCATCGATCAGCTTCCCGATCAGCTCCGCACGGTTCTTCGCGTAGATGCTCTTCGCGCCCGCGAGCTTCTTCAGCGCCCCCGCGGCCTTCCCGTACTGCTTCGCCTCGACGAGCGCCCGCGCGCCCTGCAGCAGCCCGGCGCAATCCGGCGGCACCAGCCCTTCCATCCACTCGAACGTCCGCTGCCACGCCTCCGCCGGCGGGTTGTGCGCCCACTCCGGCGGCTCGTCGAACTTCACTTCCATTCCTGCCTTCCGCATGTCCTCGACCGACTGCTTCGACTGGTTGTGATTGAAGTCCTTCCCGCCGCTCACGACGTAGAACGGCGTCTTGAGCATCGGGCGCGCCATCGCATCGTTCACGAGGCAGCCGCTGACGGGAGCGCCGGCGGTGAAGATCTCCGGGTGATCGGAGCAGAGGTGGCATGTGACGAACCCGCCGGCGGAGTGGCCGGAGACGAACACGCGGTCGCGGTCGATGGAATAGGTGGCGAGGACTTCAAGGGCGATCTCGACGATCTGCTTCATGTCGTCGTCGCTGTAGCCCTGCGGATCGGTCGAGGCCGGAAGGCACAGGAGGTAGCCCTTGTTCTTCGCCGCCGCGTAGTTGCTCTCGTAGCTCTCGGGGCGGCCGCCGGAACCGTGGAACATGAAGATGATCCCGTGCTTCTGCGCGGGCTTGTATCCGGCGGGGACGTTGAGGACGTAGTAGCTCGTCCCGAATTCGATTTTCTGGCGGCCGGATTTTGCGGGAGGCGGCTTGCGGGCGGCCTGGGCCGAGGCGGGGAGCGCGAGGGCGAGGAAGGCGAGGCTGGTGAGGAGGCGGCGCATGGGGAGCGATTTTGCCATTTGGAGGAGCTTCCGCGAATGGCGACCTGATGCATGCATAAGTCGCTGAGCCACAATGATTTGCGAAAATCTCAAATTCCCGGGAAGAGATTTCGCACCCGACCGGACTCCTCTTTCGAAAGCCCGCAACCCCGCGGGCTATCATTGCGGAGCCTTCCATGAAACCCTGCCCCGAACTCGTCACCCGCGCCCAGCGCGACCGCACCGCGGAATCGCTCGGCGCCCTCGTCGCCGCCACGCGCGACGACGTCTTCCACTTCCTCACACGCCACCTCGGCCACGCCGCCGACGCCGAAGACGCCACACAGGAAACCTTCCGCCGGATGATCCGCTCCCTCCCGTCGCTCCGCGAGCCCGCTGCCTTCCCCGGCTGGATCCACCGCATCGCCCTCCGCGCCGCCCACGACATCATTCGCGGGCGCGCCGCGCGCCGGCACCTGGCGGAGGACCTGTCCCGGAACGCCCCCGCAACCGAGGAGGCCGCGATGAGCGACGCCGAGCGACGTGAGACCCGCGACAAAGTCCGCTCGGCCGTCGACACGCTCGACGCCGACCTGCGCGCGACCGTGATCCTGCGCTACGAGCAGGGACTCTCGTACGCCGAAATCGCCCAGGCGATGGAGTGCCCGGAAGGAACCGTGGGGAAGAGGCTTCACACTGCGCACGAGCGCCTGCACAAAGCCCTCGCCGGCGCCGGCGTCGCCCTCGCGATGGCCCTTCTCGAACGCGAACTCGCCGCCGAGCCGCGCGTGCGCGCCCCCGAGCGCCTCGTGCGGCGCCTCGGGACCGCGGTTCGCGAGGAAGTGGAGCTGCTGGCCGTGCGCGGGAAGCGACCCTGGCGGCGCCTCGGCGCGGGGGCGGGAGTGCTCGCGGTCGTCCTGGCTGTCTGGATCGGGTTGCGCGTGGGGAAGGGCGGTCTGCGCGGCGGCGACGGCGAAGGTGCGGCCGCGCCGGTGGGGGCCTCCGGGGCCGTGGCCGCGGCGGGAGAGGCTGCCCGGCCCGGCGGCGGCGCGCTGGAAAGCGGCGGCACGACGGAGGAAGCGGGGAACCCCGTGCCGGCCTCTTCCGCGAAACTCGCCGGTCGCGTCACTGATCGCGCGACGGGCCTTCCGATCTCCGGCGCGCGAGTCCGTCTCAAGCCCGACTCCGCCGCCGGAAACGAGGTCGCCACGGAATCCGCGTCCGACGGCTCCTGGTCTCTCGCGGCCGCGCCCGGCGAGTACCGGCTGGAAGTCTCGGCGGCCGGCTACGCTCCGTTCTTCGTTGAGCGCGCCTTCGAGGCGCAGCGCGTCCTCGTCTCCACCCTGAACCAGGAAACCGAGGAAGAATCCGACCGCATCCGTGCCGAGCGGAAGGTCACGCTCGCGGCCGGCGAGTCGGCGTCGCGCGACGTCAGCCTCGTGTCCGGCGTCGACGTCCACGGGATCGTCACCGATGTCAACCTCCGCCCGCTGGGCGGCGTCCACATCACCTTCCAGGGTAACACCCTCGCCGGCGACGGCTGGAGCTTCTCGCAGAACTACGACCCCGGAGGCGGCGACTGGCACGACATCGTGACGGATTCCTCGGGACGATTCACGCTCGTGAGCCTCTACCCCCTTGGGAGGGCCGGCGTCAGCGCTTCCCTCGAAGGCTACCAGCCCGCCGACGTATCCTTTGAGCTCTCGCCGCCGTCGGTGGAGGTCCGCGTCGAGATGCGGAGGGGCTCGGAGGTCTCGGGGACGGTCGTGGATGCGCGCGGCGTGGCGGTGGAGGGCGCGCGGATCCTGACGGGAATGCCGGATTCCATGGACGGCGGGACGACGGAGCTGTCGAGCGCGCGCGTTTCGACCGATTTCGTCGGGCGGTTCGTGATCCGCGACCTGCCGGACGGCGTCAAGGTGATCGCGGCGTGCGCGCCCGGCCACGGCGTCGCGGTCGCGGGACTCTCCGCGGGCCCGATCATCCTTGCGCTTCCCGACGCGGACACCGTCCTGAAAGGCGCCGTCCGCGACTCCGCGGGCCGCCCGCTCGCGGGCGTGCGCGTCGCCGCCACGCAGGTCGACACGACCGCGGGCGGGATGGAAGCCCACTTCGGATTCACCGACGCTGACGGAGGCGCGCAGATGTCGGGCGCCTTCAGCGGCCTGCGCGCGTTCCTGCCGCGGGAGATGGGGATGCCCGAGGCGACGACGGACGCGGCGGGGAACTTCGAGCTGAAGGGGGTGTGGATGGGGGAGGGCGCGACGATCCGACTGAAGCTGGAGAAGGAGGGGTATCGCGACCTCCGGCCGTCGACGGCCTCGGCGCTCTGGCAGGAATTCGTGATGACCATCGAGTGATTTTCCTGAATTCGACAAGAATCCGCCGCCTGCTCCCACTATTCTCATAAAGGCCGGTGGGAGAACCGCGATGGATCCGTGCGAAGACCTGGTGGTCCGTGTGCTCCGGAAACGCGACCGGGCGGCGCTCGAGCAGCTTTTCGCGGGCGTGCAGGCCGACATCTACCGGCTCATGCTGAGCGAACTGCGGAACGACGCCGACGCGCAGGACGCGGCGCAGGAGACATTCCGCCAGGCCCTCGGCACCCTCCACAACCTTCGCGAACCCGCCGCCTTCCGCGGGTGGCTCTACCGGATCGCTCTCCGGGTGGCGCGCGCAGCGCGGCAGAAAGTCGGGTTGCGGAAGAGGCTTCTCGAGGAAGCGGGCCGGAGGCTTGGGGGAGGGGAGGCGCCGATGCCGGATGTGGAGCGGGAGGAAACCCGGGCGCGCGTCCGCGCGGCGGTCACGGCGCTGGACGACGAGCTGCGCGAGACCGTGGTGCTGCGCTACGAGCGGGGGCTGAAGTACGAGGAGATCGCGCAGGCGATGGACTGTCCGGAGGGGACGGTCTCGGCGCGGCTGCACACCGCGCACCGGCGGTTGACGGAAGCGCTCGCCGGCGCCGGGGTCGCGCTCGCGCTCGCGGCGCTCGAGCGCGAGCTCGCGGCAGCGCCTGCGCCTGCGGTGCCGGAGCCGCTGGCGCGCGAGCTGCGGCGGATCGCGAGCGAAACGGATCTGCAGCCGGCGCCGGGAGTCCCGGCGCGGCTGAAGCTCGCGGGGCTCGCCGCCGTGGCGCTGCTGCTGCTGGCGGGCGGGCTGGCGGTGGAGCGCGGTCTCGCCTCGCGCCGCCCCGGCGCGGCCGGAACGGGCGACGGAATCACGGCGCGCAGTGCCGAGCGCCCCGGCACGGGCACGTCCGGCCCCGGCGCAGGTACGGACGGCCTCCGCGCGACGGGCGGCACGTCGGAAGGCGCACTCCCGATCACCGGCGAGACACCCGCCTCCCTTCGAGCCACCCTCACCGGCCACGTCCGTGACCGCCGCAATTCCCGGCCGGTCGGCGGCGCGCGCGTCTGGCTCACCAGACTCGAACCCTATGGGGAGGCCGCCGCCGAGACCGTGACGGGCCCCGACGGCGCGTATTTCCTCGAAGCCGATCCCGCCGAGTACGAGCTCCACGCCCACTCGCCCGAGTACCTGGACTTCTTGATCGATCGCGAAATCGAGGAGGTCCGCCTCGGCAACAACTTCCAGGGCGACCCCGTTCACGATCGGGAACGCGCGGACGTGAAGGCCCAGTACCGCTTCCGCCTCGCCCCCGGCGAAACGGCCGTCCGCGACATGGACCTCGCGCCCGGCGTCATGATCCGCGGGCGCGTGAGCGATGCCGCCGGCGTTCCGCTCGCCGGCGCCGCGGTCGACTTCGCCTGCCAGTACATCGACTGGGGACCCGGCACGAACGGGTGCAGCTTCAGCTACAACCCGGACGGCCGCACGACCTCCGTTCTGACGGGCCTCGACGGCGCCTTCGAAATCGGCCCGCTCTACCCGACCGGCAGCGTCGCCCTCGATGTTCGCAAGGACGGGTACGAGCCCGGCGGGACGAGCGTGGAACTGGACGGCGCCTCGACGGAAACGACGATCGTTCTCCAGGAAGGCGCGACGTTCGCGGGAGTGGTGGTGGACTCGCTCGGGCGCCCGGTCGCAGGCGCACGGATCTTCACGGGCCCGCGCGGCGATCGCGCCGATCACCTGAGGCTGCAGCCGGTGGCGTCGTCGGCCGAAGGAACGTTCGAACTGCGGAGCCAGCCGCGGTCCGCGCGGGTCGTCGGGGCGATCGCGCCCGGGTACGGATGGACGGTCGTGCGGATCGAGGGGTCGGACCCGAAAAACCTGCGTCTGGTCCTGCCAGACGCCTCCGGGACGATCACCGGAATCGTCCGCGACGCCGCAGGCCTCCCGCTGGCCGGCGTGAAAGTCACGGCGGCGTATTTCGACGCGCGGCCCGAAGGAGTCGTCGCGCGCCTCGGTTTCGGCAACAGCGTCGGCTGGTCGCAGGAGGCCCTCGCCGTGGGACTGGTCAACGACAGCGCCCTCGCCCCGGCAACCACGACCCGCGACGACGGCACCTTCGAGCTGAAGGGAGTCCCGGTTTCGGAACGCCACGTGGTCGGGTTGAAGTTCTTTCTGAAAGGTTTCCGCGCACTCGAGCGGGAGGTCAATACCGCCGGCTGGATCGACGCCGTCCTGGAAGCGGACGAACCGACAGCCCCGCGCTAGAGAACGAGAAACGAGTAACGAGGAACGAGGAACGCGGAATTCAACCCTTCCGCGTCTTCCTCTCCCCCAGTCCCGCCGGCGCGATCTCGAACGCATGATTGAACCGCGCGGAGAAATTTTCCGTCGCGATCGCCGCGGCCAGCTCGACCATCCCTTCCGCCCCCAGCTCCGCGTGCAGCTCGCGGAACACCGCGTCTTCCACCTTCGCCGGCGTCGCCGACATCCCATCCGCCATCCGCAGCACGTTC
>JACPRD010000067.1 GCA_016190145.1 Planctomycetota bacterium
AAGCCCACGCCCCCCGCGGCCGACAAGACCCGCACGCGCGTCCTCGCCATCGCCGCCCGCCTCAAGCTCGCGCCCCTCTTCCAGGGCCTCCCGCCCGAAGAACTCGAGCGCGTCTCCAGCGCCGTGAAACTCGTGACCTGGCCCTCGGGCGTGGTCCTCATCGCCCAGGGCGAACCCGGCGAAAAATATATCCTCATCGCCAGCGGCTCCGTCGAAGTCGTCCAGACCGACAAGGACGGCACCGAGAAAATCCTCTCCACCCTCGGCCCCGGCCAGGGCGTCGGCGAAATGGCCCTTCTCACCGACGAGAAATGCTCCGCCACCGTCAAGGCCGTCGACCAGGTCCAGGCCCTCGTCGTCAATCGCGCTGACTTCCAGCGCATGCTCGACGCCGCCCCCGCCCTCAACCGCCACTTCAATAAAATCCTCGCGGAGCGCCTCCGCTCCACGAACGAGAAGCTGACCGACGTGATCCAGAACGGCGTGCTCGGGAAGCTCTCCATGTTCTCGCTCCCGGAACTTTCCCAGGCCCTCGCCGTCTCGGGCCGCACCGGATACCTCCACCTCGTCCACAAGGCCCAGCGCGGCTACCTCACCGTCCGCGACGGGTTTGTGTTCAACGTCGTGCTCCCCGGCAAGGCGAAGCCCGAGGAAGCGTTCCTCGAGATGATGACGTGGCGCGAGGGCGAGTTCCGGTTCGAGAAGTCGGACGTCTCGACGCTGGGCCTGCGGCCGATCGACACGACGAGCCTGCTCATGGAGGGGATGCGTCGGATGGACGAGTCGGCGAAGACGGCGCAGGCCTCGGGAACGGAGGGGCAGGCTGTGGGACAGAAGCCATAAGCCATAGGCCATAAGCCATAAGTGAGAGCCTGCACGGCTCTCGGTCTCTCGATGACCTGACATCCAGACTCTCGCGCGGCCTCGCAGGTTCAGCCCTCGGAATCCCGTGGAGCGTACGTGGCCACACCCATCGTCCTGCGAGCGTCCAACGCGACCCAGTGCCCCCTGTTCAAGCAGGGCGAGGGCATGACGGTCCAGCTTCCGTCCGTCATCGCGTCCAAGTGCCACGCGATCTGCGCCGCGAACCTCGCGCAGTTCGCCAAGTTCTACGAGGAGCGCGGCCGCGCCGCGGACGGGCAGATCTACGCGTGCTCCTACGTCGGATGCCGCGCGAACTTCAAGGTCGAGATCGGGAAGGAGCTTCCTGAGGTCCACGCCGCCTCGATCCCCGTGCCCGGCGCCGAGGTAAATCGCCCCATGTCCGGCATCTTCACCCAGGGCGCGGGCCCGAACACGCGCACCGCGATCGTCGCCCTCGCCGCGCGCCTCAAGACCACGCCGCTCTTTTCGTCACTTCCCGCCACCGAGCTCGAGACCGTCGCGAAGAACATGCAGGTCCGCGAGTACGCCCCCGGCAACGACTGCCTCCGCAAAGGCGAGTTCGGCCGCGCGTTTTTTCTCATCCAGAGCGGGCAGGCCGAGGTCGTCAACGTCGAGGCCGACGGCGCGCAGAAGGTCATCGCGCTCCTCGGCCCGGGGCAGTGCTTCGGCGAAATGTCGCTCCTCACCGGCGACGTCTGCTCCGCCACCGTCCGCGCCCAGTCCCGCCTCTCCGCCCTCGTCCTCCCGCGCGGCGACTTCGAGCGCATGCTCGACCACAACCCCCAGCTCACCCGCCACTTCAACCGCCTCCTCGCCGAGCGCCTCCGCATCACCAACCGCAAACTCGTCGAAATCCAGGACGGCGTCACCGGCCGCCTCGCCATGCTCTCGCTTCCCGAACTCACCCAGTCCCTCAACTCCTCCAACCGCACCGGCAAGCTCGTCCTGATCCGCGCGAACCAGGAGGGCACCGTGATCTTCGACAAGGGCGTCATCCACGACGTCGTGCTGGGCCCGCACCGGCGCGAGGCGGCGTTTTACGAGCTGATGAAGTGGAAGGACGGGCAGTTCCGGTTCGAGCCGTGCGAAGTCACGGTCGCGGGGATGGAGCCGATGGACGCGATGGGTCTTCTCATGGAAGGGATGCGGCGGCAGGACGAGGAGACGGCGAGGTATCGGACGGGGGTGCTGGGCGAGGGTCCGGGGGCCTGAACCCGGTCGGCGTTCGGCGTTCGGCGTTGGTGATGCCGCGCCGGGCCTGCGTCCGCAGACACCTACTGGTGTCGCCAAAGGCGCAGGAATGCCCCAGCCAACTCGGCACAGGCAGATTACGGAATCCGCGGGCCTGGACTGTTTTCGTTTGTTTTTTATGTTGTGTTTACTACGAATACATGCCATCCTCTCCGCAATGAAACGGACTGTCGCCGGCAACCCTGTCTTTCCCACGCCGGCAGAGTCCGCCGCCGCACTGGACGCCGTCCGCCGGATCGCTCCGATCGTTGCCAGGATCAAGGGTCTCAGGATTCGGGATCCGAACTCGAAGGAGACCATCGCCCTGCCGCCTCCCGCAGATCGGCTTCTCGTCGAACTGCTCTCGGAACTGGCAGAGGGTAATGCAGTCACCCTCGTGCCGACTCGCGCCGAGCTGACGACTCAGCAGGCGGCGGTCTTGCTGGGCGTGTCGCGCCCGTTCTTCGTCGAACAACTTGAGTCCGGCCGGCTGCCATTCCACAAGGTCGGGACGCACAGGAGGGTGCGCCTCGAGGACGTCATGGAACTCAAGGCCCTGCTCGCGGGAGTTGGAAGGACGCCCAACGAGCCTATCGACAACATCCACTGGGGACGGAAGACGTCAGTAGAGAAGAACCGCCGCGCTCCCGGTGTCGAACCGCTGGGACGGTCCTCGCCCAGGGCGTGCCAGTGGACTCCGGAGATGGACGCGATGCTCGGCAGAGTTGCGGACAGGGAGATCTGCCAGCGGCTTGCACTCTCAGTAACGACAGTCGGTATTCGTCGCCGTGTACTCAGAATCCCCCCATACCGGCCTGACCAGTCGTGTTCGCCCGATCGTCCGCGGAGGCAGCGTGCCCCCGTCAAGAGTCCCGCGGACCGTTGAGCTTCGCAGGTTTGTCATGTGCAGGAGACATCCGGTAACAATGTTCCCGATTTGCAGGAGGGCTGGAAATGAGCACACAAGGCAGTTCCGCCGGCTACCGTTCGCATCGGTCCCCAGCGTCCATTTCCGATAACCTGGCCACTAGGGCGAAACGAGCCGCGCGCGCGATTCAGTCCGTCCAGCAGCTGTTGGGGCAGGCACAACGCCAAATGGCTCCCGACTTCAACCCGTGGACACTGGCGCAAGTAAGTCCACTCGGCCTCGTGTCACAGTCGCAGAATCCGCTGCAGATTTTCGGGCCGATGGTGGAGCGGGCTACGACGATATCGGGGTCGATCCCGTCGCTAAGTCAACCGAATCTCCCTGACGCGGTCCCGACCGTTGGCCAAAGCGTGGGACCCGTCCAGCCGCACTACAGCCAGGAGCCCGTTTTCCTGAATGGAGCCTGGCGCGTCCCTGCGGGCCTCGCGGCGCTTTCTCCGATGGCAGAGGAGGTCATGTTCACCCTCGACGAGGCAGGTGTACCGAGGGAACGCTCTCGCGTCGGTCAAGACCGAGGTCCGACGTTTCTGCCGGAGATCGGAATCCCGATCGACTTGGATTGCATCACGAAATACAACGAAGAGGTGCAGTCATTGAAGAATCAACTCTACTCCCGTTTCCTGCACGATCGGGAGGCCGCCGCCAAGCGCCTGGCCGAGATCGCCGTTGTCTGTCCATGGGCCGTCATCCCGCTCGTCTCCCCGATGGCGGCGGGCTACAGTGCGAGAGATCTTGCGCAGGGCATTTCCCGAAAGTTGATCGAGAAGTACTACCCGTGTGCACTCTATTCGGCCATGATTCGAGAAGAACTCACAAGTGCGGATGGCAAGTTCGACGCGGGGCGCTTGATAGCGGGAGTCAGGTGGCTGGTCGACAACGGCCTCCCGGACTGGTGCCGCTACCAGTTTCCGAACGCCGACTGGGGGGCAATTGACGACTTCCGCTTGATTCTGGACGAAGACGTGGAGCTTACGGACGACGATCTCCTGACCTGGGCGCGGGACCTCTTCGGCATCAATCCTCCCCCTCCCGGGAGAGACTGACGGCGTGTTGCCCTTGGGGAGAAGGAACTCCGGATGACTCGGATCGCGCCTGCGCACCCTCTGGCGTTCATGTTGGCCGTGGCCGCGTCCTCGATCGGTGTTTCCGGTTGCGGAAACCCCACGGCGGAGGAAAGCCCCGCAGGCCGGTCCGAGGATCGCGCAACTCCGGTCGTGAGCTTCGAAGCCGCCGAAACGGTTGTCGTCTCCTGGGATTATCTCCTGGCCGAGCCTTGGTTCCTTCAATCTGATTCCGGAAGCCCGATGTTTGCCTGGCTGCGACAGGCGCGCTCCGAGATCGATCCGCAGATCGCCGACACCAGCGAAGTCTTTCTTCGGGTTCCTTTAGGCGGCGCGACCGGTCGCGGACTGGAAGTCCGAGTGAGTCTTGCCGATGGAGCCGCGGACTGCCCGCGTCTTTGGCGAGGACTCCAGGCGAACTTCCTCACTTACATGGATTCTGCAGGCGTCTGGTTCCAGCCGATCGATGGAGTTTCCATGCTGCCTTTTCAGACCTGTGTTCCGGTGTCGTTTGAGTCCGAGAATCGGGTCGCTCAACTTCTGGTCGGGGAAGATCTCTGCACCCTGGCATTCGACCGGAAGGGCCTGCTGCATCTCTCGATTCTGCGTATCAGCGGAAACGCTGAGATCCAACCCGTCGAGCTGATCGTGTCCGGCCGATTCGCCCGGAACTCCGAGATGCATGACGCATGCCTGCTTCCCGACGGCACCTTTGCCGCAGTTCACTCCACAAGGGGAGCGAAGTTCGGTGAAGAAGAGATCTCCGTCTGTCGAATAGCACCCGGGGAAGGGGATTCCAGAAAGGCGGCATCACTCCTGCGATGGGATGAGGTCGTGGACGAGCTTGAAGCAGGGCGCCTTGAGGCGGTTCAGCTCGAGAGTCAAGGCGACTGCTTGCATCTTCTGGTCCTGAAACGAGATGCGGCAGGATCGCAGTACCTGCGTGTCCTCTCGCATTCGCTGTCGACGAAGTCCGTGGCAAACCGACTCATCGCTCATGGATCGGGTGATTCCATTGCCTTTCCCTCCATGGATGCCGACAGCGCTGGACAACTTCATGTCACATGGATGCAGAAAACTTCAGAAGCAGCCTGGCAGCTCCTGTATCAGCATCTGGGATTCAAGGAGGCGATCGGGTGGCCAAAGGTCCTCAGTGCCGAACCCTTCCGCCCGCGACCGGGGAGGGCGCGGCGGCCGACCCTCTGTCGTGGGTTGGAATTCGCCACGGTTTGGGCCGGAAGCGCCGGCGGCGCGGAGAAGATCTGGTTCTGTCGCGGGCGGACGGCGTCCGGCTATCCTCCGAACCCCCTGTCCGGCGGCAGATAGTCCCAGCGCTGCTCGATCTCGCGGATGTCCTGCTCTTTCCCGGCGACTTCGTGGCGGAGGAGCATGCGGGCGGAAGCGGTCGCCGCGACGCGGCCGGCGTCGAGGACGGGCATGTAGCAGGCGCCCGAGCGTTCCATTTTCTCGAGGACGTCGTGGCTGTCCTCGTGCAGGTCCGCGGTGGGGGAGTTCGGCGTCATGAGGTCGCGCACTTTCACCGAAGCGGCGTCCTTACCGTCGAGGACGACTTTGCGCAGGATGGCGCGCGTCGTGAGCGTGCCGCGCAGTTTCGCGCCGTCGACGGCCGCGACCATGCAGACGCCCAGATCGACCATCCGTTTCACGGCTTCGAGGACCGATTCGTTGACGCCCACGGTGCACGGGCCGACAGGGTTGAGTTTGCCGACTTCCTCTTTGCGCATCGTGACCTCCCGCCTTCGCGAAATGAAAACACCGGTTCCACTCGCATCTGCGGCGAGCGGGTCGCGTGGCGGCGAAGAGCCAGCTTACGCCTGCGGGTACGGCGCTGGGAATCGTTTTCGCGCGGGTTGGAGCCTGCGGGTTCGGAGTTCGGCGTTCGGAGTTCGGCGTTGACGGTCGGCGGGCGGCTATCCCGAACCTAGGGGTTGGAGCTGCTCCAGACTGGTCAGGCCTTGAGCCACGCGCGACAGGCCGTCCCTGAGGATCGGCTGGAGCGGAGTCTCTCCCGGCCCGCGGGCTTCCCACAGGGTGATCGCTCCGTCGTACCCGCCGTGGCAGCGCCGGCATCCGACGGCGCGGTAGGCGAGGCCGCGCAGGATGTCGGCGTCGTCGCCGAACGGGACCAGCTCGGCGGCGGTCGGTTCGTACTGGCGGCGGCAGCGGCGGCAGAGACGGCCCACGGACTTCCAGGCGAGCGCGCCGGCGAGCGCCTGGGAAAGCAGGCGCGCATCGACGCCGAGGGCGGCGAGGCGGTCGAGCGCTGCAGAGGTGTCCGGCGCGGCTACCCGGGCGAAGACCAGTTTTCCCGCGAGCGCCGCTTCCACGGCCAGACGCGCGGTCTCGCCGTCGCTCACGTCGCCGAGGCCCAGCACGTCGGGCTCCTGGCGCAGGGCGGCGCGAAGGGCGCGCGGGAAGGTGAGGCCGAGGCGCGGCTCGACCTGGATCTGGTCGGCGCCGGCGAGGACGGATTCGACGGGATCTTCCACGGTCGCGACCTGCCGGCCGTCGCGGGCTTCGGCCAGGAGCGCGTACAGGACGTTTTCCGGGAGCGCGGGTCCCGAGAGCACGACGAGGCCGCGCGGCCCGCGACACCAGCGGCGCACCGCGTCCTCGTCCGGGAGCTTCAGATCGCCGAGGCCGCGCGGCTCCGCGTGCGCGAAGATGCGGAGCGCGAGGCGCTCGCCGAGCACGCACGGCGCGAAGCTCGCCTGCACGTCGAGGCGCTTCCCTCCCAGCTCCAGCATCATCCGGCCTTCCTGCGGGAGTTTCTGCTCGGCGAGGTCGAGGCCCGAGAGCTGCTTCGTGCGGGAGAGGACTTCGCGGTAGTCGGCGTCGCTCAGCCGCTCCGGCCTGCCGAGCGCGCCGCCGACGCGGAGCCGGAGCTGCGGGACCGAGACCTGCGACTTTTCGTCGAAGACGCTGGCGACGTGGATGGCGGAAGCGCCTTCCCGGGCGGCGCGGGCCACGAGTTCGCCGAACCTGCGCATTGCGCGGGGCGGGGGCAGTCCTTTGATCGGGCGATTCTCGCCCAGCCGGGCTGCCGCGCGGTCCAAGTCTCCGGCCGCCTCGGCGCGGCGGACGGCGTCGACCACGGCGGGCCCGAAGACTTTCGGCGAGGCGCGCAGGCCGTCCGAGAACGAGCGCTGCCCGCGCACGGACGCGGCCGCGCGCCGGACGGCCTGGCGGAGCGGCCCGGCCGGCCCGCGCGAGAGGGATTCGAGCGCTTCGAGGAGCGGCACGCCGCCGCCGAGGAGCCGCCCGAGTTCGGTCCAGAACTTCGCCTGCGCGTCGTTGGACTTCATACCGCCTCCAGTCTCATCCGCCGGGTTCGCCGTCCCTCCGCGTACGCCCGCTCGCGCTCCTCGATCCATTTCTCGACGCTCGAACGCCGGAACCGCAGCCGGCCCGCGATTTCGAACGCAGGGATCTGGTCGAGGAAGGGCTCCAGCTCGCGCGCGGGGAGGCGGAGCCAGTCGGCGAGGCCGTCGAGATCGAGGACTTCGGGGAGCGCGGGCGATTCCTTCCGCATGTCTTCGTGGAGCCGGGCACACGCGTCGGCGGCGGGCGGAACGAGGGAGGATTTCCGAAGCGTCTCCATCGCTCTCCGGAGGCGGCGCATTTCTCCCGCGCAGGTCCGGCAGCCGTCGAGGTGCCGGAGCAGGCGGTTCCGCCCCGCTCCGGACAGCTCGCGGTCCATCTCCGCGTCGAACAGCGATCGTGCGCGCGCGCAGTTCATCGGCTCTCCCTCTCCGCGAGCGCCTCGGCCAGCCGCCGCCGCGCCCGGTGCAGTTCCGTCTTGACCGTCCCCATCGGCATGCGCGCGACGCGCGCGATCTCCTCGTAGGCCAGCCCCGCGACTTCGCGCAGCAGCAGGACCTCCCGCTGCCGTTCGGGCAGCCGCTCGAGTCCCGCGGCGAGCGCCTCGTCCTCTTCCGCCGCGACCGCCCGCTCGTGCGGCCCGTCCGCCGCCGGCGCGACGTCCTTTCCGGCGCGCAGCCGTTCTTCCGCGACCCGCCGCGTCCGCGCCCGTTCGCGCGCTCCCTGGACGCGACGGTTTGCGCAGGCGTTCCGCGCGATCGTGTACAGCCACGTCGAAAACCGCGCCGTCGGCTCGTACGTTTTGCGCGACCGGTACAGGTTCAGAAACGTCTCCTGCACCAGATCCTCCGCCGCGTCCCGGTCCCCGCAGCTCCGCCACAGGTACCCCGTCAGCCCCGGCGCGTGCTTCCGGAACAGCGCGTCGAACGCCTCGACGTTGTCGAATTTGATCATGAGCATCCGCTGTTCGTCCGTGAGGTCGTCCATCGGCTCACCCGCGTTCCCCATTGGCCTGACCGGGATTAAACAGCGCCCGGACCGGAATGTTTCAGGTCGTCGCGAATGCTGAGAACTCGAGCATCGGGAACCTCCCACCGCGCTGCGTGCGGCGCAGAGTCATCCCGATGCGCTCGAGCAGGCGGACGCTCTTCACGTTCGGCTCGTCCGCCCGCCCCCAGATTTCCCGGAGCCCGCACGCGCCGAACCCGTGCGCCAGCACCGCGAGCGCGGCCTCCGTCGCATACCCCTGCCCCGTGCGCGACGGGCCGAGCCCGAACACGATCTCCACTTCGCCCGCCCCGCCGAATTCCCGCAGGCCGCAGAATCCCGCCAGCACCCCCGAGTGCGTCAGGTTCACGCACCAGAGCCCGAACCCGCGCGCTCGGAACGACGCGTTCCCCGCGTCGATCGTTTCGCGCGCGCGCTCCAGAGTGACCGCCTCGTCGTCCCACAGGTACCGGCGGACGTCGGCCTCGTTCCAGAGCGACTGAAGCGCCTGGGCGTCGCCGGGGCCGGCGGGACTGAGCCAGAGGCGGGGGGTGCTGAGGGTGGGGCGGCCGGAGGACATTCCGTCTTTGTATCGGGAAGCGGCCACCGTGCGGTACTGCGAAATGTCGCCGCCTGCCTCCAACGCCGAACGCCGAACTCCGAACCCGGCTCGCCGCCGACCGTCCGGAAGACGCTCGTCCGCTCGCGCGTATTCAGTATGATGCCGATCACGCTTCCCGGGGGGGAAAAGGTCACGGAACCTCACATGCACCGCCTCGCCGCCGTCGCGCTCGCCGCTTCATTTCTGCTCGTCTCGCCCACACTCGCCGACCGCGGGGCCGCGGAGCAGGCGTACCGGGAGGGGGAGGCCGCGATGGCGCGGAGCGATCCGAACGGGGCGCAGTCGGCGTTCAGCCGGGCGATCGAGGCGGATGCGGGGTGGGCGGCGCCGTGGGCGATGCGCGGGCGGGCGAAGATGATGACGTCGAACTATGCGGCGGCGGTGGAGGACTACACGAAGGCGATCGGGCTGGAGCCGGGGAACGCGCAGTATCTGATGTGGCGGTGCCAGAGCCTGATGGCGATGGACCTGTGGGCGCAGGCGGCGGAGGACGCTGAGACGCTGCTCAAGGCGAGTCCGGCGATGCCGCAGGCGCTGTCGCTTCACGGGTGGGCGCTGGTGAACCTCGGGGACGTGGACCGGGGGCTGGCGGAGCAGGACAAGTCGATCGAGTTGGGGAAGAACGCGTCGTTCCTGCTCAGGTTCGACGGGTATTTCCGGAAGGCGGACTGGGCGGCGGCGACGAGGGAGGCGGAGCAGGCGATCGCGGGGGGCGTGCCGCGGCCGGCGCTTCACTTTTACAGAGTCGTCGGGCTCGTGGAGCAGGGGAAGTACACGGAAGCGCGGGACGCGATCCAGCAGGGGGTGCAGCGGGCGGGGAACGCGCTCGAGATCAATCTGGCGCAGGCGTACCTCACGGGGGCGCCGGCGGCGGGGGCGCTGTACGACGCGGACGGGTCGATCCGGTCGATCAGCGGCGCGGGCTCGACGACGATTTCCCCGGCGATCAACACGCACGCGCGGACGCTGTTTCTGGCGGGGCGGGTGCACGAGTGCCTGGAGCTGCTTTCCACGAAGGGGCGGCGGACGAACTTCGACACGCTGTTCTGGCTCGGGGCGTCGCAGTGGAAGCTGGGGCAATTTGCGGAATCGCGGGTCACGCTGTCGGACGCGCGGCGGCTGAACCCGTACATTCTGAAGCATGCGGAGCGGGTGGAGGGGCTGAAGGATTTCGTGGCGTCGATCGACAAGGAGCTGGCGGGGGAGGGCGGGCAGCAGGCGGACCGGAGCCGGCTCGGGCAGGAGATGGCGACGCACCTGCTCACGGTGGCGGAGATCGAGACGCTGGTGCGGCGGTACCAGTTCTCGCGCGCGGTTGCGGAGTACGAGAAGCTGCTCGGGACGCTCAAGTCCGAGGTGCGCAAGGGCGAGGTCCAGGTGCGGCTGCCCGAGGTCAAGGGCATGGCGGGCGCGCACGCGAAGCTGGTCGGAGCGGTGAACAAGGGCGCGATCAAGGCGAAGACGAAGGTCGGGAAGACCGACCTCACCATCGTGAAGTCGACGGAGACGATCTTCGACTTCACGCTCGCGGGCGGCGACGGGAAGTTCCCCTGGGCGTTCCTCGACCCCGCCGTGTACTGCGAGCTCGCGCTCCAGGCGCTTCCCGCACCCGACGAAATGTTCGGGCTGGGCTGTCTCGCGTGGGACGCGGGGCAGCGTCCCGCGGCGCAGAAGCTGTTCGACGACGCGGTGAAGAAGAAATCTGCGCTCAAGAAGAACCTGGACGCGTTCATCGCGCGCAAGCGCGGGCTGCCGGCGCCGGAGGGCGGGTTCGTGACGTTCCGGGGCGCGTACGTGACGCCGGAGGAGAAGGCGAACCTGGAAAAGGGGCTCGTGAGTTTCCAGGGGCAGTGGGTGACGCCGAAGGAGAAGGAGATGCTGGCGAAGGGGAACATCCAGGTGGAGGGGAAGTGGGTTCCGGGTGCGGAGGCCGAGCTGCTCAAGCGCGGGTTCAAGAAATACAAGGACCGGTGGATGAGCCGCGAGGAGTACGAGCTGCTGCGCGGGCAGTGGGAGGACGCGTACACGCAGGAGACGGCGCACTACGTCGTGAAGACGAACCATACGGAGGCGTTCGCGAAGGATCTCGCGGCGCTGATCGAGGTGGCGTACGCGGAGTACAAGGCGTTCTACGGCGGCGAGGAGCCGAAGCTGCCGGGCAAGGAGAAGATGACGCTTCATGCGTACAAGACGTACGAGGACTACCGCAAGTACTGCGTGGAGAACAAGCAGGAGGACCACCTGAACGCGGCGGGGTTCGCGCGGAGCGACTCGAACGTGGTGGTGGGGTGGAACAAGACGTCGAACGACCAGCAGTTCCTGCAGACGATGGTGCACGAGGGGGCGCACCTGTATTTCTTCCGGGTGCAGCCCGCCGCGCGGCCGACGTCGTGGTACGCGGAGGGGATGGCGACGTACTTCGAGGGGTTCGGGTGGGACGGGAAGACGTACAAGTTCAACTTCATCAGCGACAGCCGGCTGCCGTTCGTGCGGGACGCGATGAAAGGGAAGCGGCACATCGCGCTCGACGCGCTGCTGGGGGGGGACGCGCTCGCGCTGATCAACAGCGACTCGCAGAAGGCGCTGCTGTTCTATGCGGAGTGCTGGGCGCTGAACTACTATCTGTCGCAGACGGAGAACAGGAAGTACCGGGAGGCGTATCTCGCGTACCGGAAGGCGGTGGCGGGAGGGACGGGGCCGAGCCTCTTTGAGTTCTTTCCGGACGCGGTGCAGCTCGAGCGCGACTGGGTGGAGTTTGTGACGGGGCTGTGATAGAAGGGCGTCGTTCTCCGTTCCCCGTTCTCCGTTTTCGCGCCCCGGGACCCGAACGGAGAACGGAACACGGAGAACGGAGCTATGACCGGAGCCCGCGGCCTCGCAACCTGCCTGCTGCTCCTCGCGGCGATGCGCCCTGCGGTTGCGGATCGGGCGTCCGCGGAATCCGCGATCGCCGAGGGCCGCGAATTCCTGAAGCAGAAGGATTTCGAGCGTGCGGTGGGCGCGATGGACAGGGCGGTCGCCGCGGAGCCGGGGTGGGCGGTGCCGTGGGTTGAGCGCGCGTTCGCGAAGGCGCAGTGCGAATTGACGGTGTCGGCGCTCGAGGACCTCGGGCGCGCGCTCGCGATCGAACCCGCGAATCCCGCTTATCTCAACCTCCGCGCGCGCATCTTCATGGACCTCGACCGTTGGACGGAGTCGGCCGAACAGTCCGCCGCGGTCCTCAAGGGAAACGCGGACGACCCGTACGCGCTGTCGCTCCACGGCCGCGCGCTCGTGATGTCCGGCGACGTCGACGGCGGGCTCGGGGAAATGCGGCGCGCCGTCGAGATGCAGGGCGCGCGATTCCTTCCCGACTACGCGTCGAGCCTGCTCGTTCGCGCGGACTGGGCGGGGGCGGCGAAGGCGGCGGAGGAAGCGATCGGGGCGGGGGCGCCGTCGGCGTCGCCGTATCTGGACCGCGCGCTGGCGCTCGTCGAGCTGGGGCGGTGGGACGACGCCGCGAAGGCGATCGCGGAGGCGGAGCGGGCGATTCCGGGGACGGTCGGGCTCTACCTGGCGAAGGCCGGGCTGCACGGCACGCCGGGCGCGGGGAGACACCACAACTACGCGGAGGCGCTTCGCCGGCTCGAGGACGCCGCGGGTACGTCGCAGCTTTCGATGGTCGTCAACACGTACGCGCGCATCCTGTTCCTGAACGGGCACGTGCACGAGTGCCTGGAGCTGCTTTCGACGAAAGGCCGGCGGGGGAATTTCGAGACGCTGTTCTGGCTGGGCGCGACGTACTGGAAGCTGGGGCAGTTTCCCGAGGCGAAGCTGCTGCTGTCGGACGCGCGGCGGCTGAATCCGTACCTGGCGGAGCACGCGAAGCGGGTCGAGGGGCTGGGCGACTTCGTGGCGTCGATCGACCGCGAGCTGGCGGGGGAGTCGAAGCAGGGGGACCGCGAGCGGCTGGGGCACGAGCTGGCGACGCACCTGCTGACGGTCGCGGAGATCGAGACGCTTGTGCGCCGGTACCAGTTCTCGCGCGCGGTCGCGGAATACGAGAACCTGCTGGGCGCGCTCAAGAGCGACGTGCGCCGCGCGGAAGTCGAGACACGGCTGCCCGAGGTGAAGGGCATGGCCGGTGCGCACGCGAAGCTCGTCGCGGCGGTGAACAAGGGCGCCAAGCCGAAGACGCGGGTCGGCAAAACCGAATTGACGATCGTGAAGGCGACCGAGCCCGTCTTCGAGTTCTCCATCGCGGGCGGCGAGGGGAAATTTCCCTGGGCGTACCTCGACACCGAGGTCTACTGCGCGCTCGCGACGGCGCAGCCTCCCGCGCCCGACGAGCTGTTCGGCCTCGGCTGCCTCGCGTGGGACGCCGGGCAGCGCCCGCTCGCGGTGAAACTCTTCGAGGAAGCCGCGAAGAAGAAGCCCGCACTGAAGAAGAACCTCGCGGCGTTCGTCGCGCGCCGGCGCGGCATCCCCGCGCCGGACGGCGGGTTCACTCTTCACAGGGGCGCCTACGTCACCGCCGAAGAGAAAACGAATCTCGAGAAGGGCTTCGTCGCGTTCGAAGGGCGCTGGGTGACGCCGAAGGACCGCGAGATGCTGGCGAAAGGGATGCAGCTCGTGGACGGAAAGTGGACGGCGGCGGCCGACGCGGAGCTGCTCCGGCGCGGGTATCGCAAGGTGGACGGGAAATGGATGAGCGCCGAGGACGTCGCGGCGCTCCGGAGCGCGTGGGCGAACGCGTGGGTCGAGGAGACGGCGCATTTCACGATCCGCACGAACGAGGCCGAGGGATTCGCGAAGGACCTGGCGGTGCTGGCGGAGGCGGCGTACGGGGAGTTCCGGGGGTTCTACGGCGGGGCGGAGCCGAAGGAGAAGATGACGCTGTACGCGTTCCGCGCCTACGAGGACTACCGGCGGCACTGCGTCGAGGTGAAGGCGGAGGACCACCTGAACGCGGCGGGATTCGCGCGGAGCGACTCGAACGTCGTGGCGGGCTGGAACAAGACGTCGAACCGGCAGCAGTTTCTGCAGACGATGGTGCACGAGGCGGCGCACCTCTACTACTTCCGCACGTCGGCCGCCGCGCGGCCGCCGTCGTGGTACGCGGAGGGAATGGCGACGTACTTCGAGGGATTCTTCTGGGACGGGAAGGGCTACCGGTTCAACCACCTGAGCGAGAGCCGGCTGCCGTTTGCGCGCGACGCGATGAAGGGGGGGCGGCACATTCCGCTCAAGGATCTGCTCGCGGGCGACGCGCTCGCGCTGATCAACAGCGACTCGCAGAAGGCGCTTCTGTTCTACGCCGAATGCTGGGCGCTGAATTTCTACCTGTCGCAGACGGACTATCGGCCGTGGAAGGAAGCGTACGCGGAATATCGGAAGGCGGTGGACACCGGGAAAGCCGGGCCGCTGGAGAAGTTCTTTCCGGATCTCGGGAAGCTGGAGGAAGACTGGGTGAGGTTTGTGACGGGGCTGTGAAGGGCGTTCCTCGTTCTTCGTTTCTCGTTTCGTGATTCGGAATCTGGTCACGCGGATCGGGTTCTTCTTTTCCGTAGAATTCTCTGCGGCGCTCCGGGATTTACCCAAGGTATCCCGGGGATTCGTACCTCCCGTGGATCCACGGAACGAGTCACGAGTAACGAGAAACGAGGAACGAAAGCATGTCCGGAGCCGCGATCCGCTCGACCTCACTCCTGCTGTTCCTGGCTGTAGCTCTGCCGTGTTCCGCGGACCGCGCGACCGCCGAGCGGCTCACGCTGGAAGGCGATGCAGCGATCAAGCGGCAGGACATCGCGGGGGCGCTGAAGGCGTACGGGGAGGCCGTCGAGGCGGATCCGAAGTATGCAAAGGCTTGGGGCGGAAGGGGATACGCCAAGGCCAGGATGCAGCAGCTGACCGGCTCCCTCGAAGACTACGCCGTCGCCCTCGAAATCGACCCTTCAGATCTCCAGATCCACATCCGCCGCCACTCCGTCCTCTCGGCGCTCGACCGCTGGGCGGAAGCCGCGCTCGTCGCCGAACTGCTCCTCAAGGCCCAGCCCGGCAACCCCGATTTCCTCGCGCTCCACGGCCTCGACCTCATCCACATCGGCCAGGTCGACACCGGCCTGGCGGAGCAGCGCACCGCCGCCGGCAAGGGCGGCCCCCGCGCGAACATCAGCTACCAGGGCTACGCCGCCCAGGCCGACTGGCCCGCTGTCGAGCGCGAATGCCGCGCGGTCGTAGCGGCCGGCGTCCTTCACTACGGCATCTACCAGTGGCTCGTCACCGCCCTCGTGGAGCAGGGCAAGTTCGCCGACGCGCGCAACCTCATCGGCGAGGTCCGCCAGCGCGCCATGGCCAACACCGAACCCCAGCTCTGCGAGGCCTACCTCCTCGGCACCCCCGAGGCCGGCTCCCTCCACGACCCCGACGCCTCCCTCCGCGCCCTCGCCGCCATCGAAGCCCAGAACCTCACGATCGTCGTCAACGTCCAGGCCCGCACCCTGTTCCTCGCCGGCCGCACGCACCAGGCCCTCGAAGCCCTCTCCACCCGCGGCCACCGCACCCATTTCGAAACCCTCCTCTGGCTCGGCGCCTGCCAGTGGAAGCTCGGCCGCCTCGCCGAAGCCCGCGCGACGCTCGCCGACGCGTGGCGCCTGAACCCGTACCTCGCCGCGCACGCGAAACGCATCGAAGGCCTCGGCGAGTTCGTCTCCTCCATCGAACGCGACCTCAAGGACGAGGCCGGCCCCGGCGCGGACTGGCGCCGCCTCGGCTTCGAACTCGCCACCCACCTCCTCACCGTCGCCGAAATCGAAACCCTCGTCCGCTGCTACAGGTTCCGGAAGGCCGAAGAAGAATACGTCCGCCTCCGCGACGCCCTGAAATCCCAGGCCCGCCGCGCGGAAGTCGACGCGCGTATCCCCGAAGTCCGCGGCATGGCCGGCGCCCTCGCGAAACTCATCGACGCCGTCAACCACGGGAAACTCAAGCTCAAAGCGAAGGTCGCGGGCATCGACCTCGTCCTCGTCAAGGCCGACCCCGTCGCCTTCCAGTTCACCATCCCCAAAGGCGACGGCCGCTTCCCCTGGGCCTTCCTCGACACCGCACTCTTCTGCGAATTCGCCCTCCAGTGCGGCCTCACCCCCGAGGAAACCCTCGGCCTCGGCTGCCTCGCGTGGGACTCCGGCGATCCCGTGCTCGGGACGAAACTGCTCGAGGAAGCGGCGAGGAAGGCGCCCGCGCAGCGGAAGAACGTCACGGCCTTCGTCGCGCGCAAGCGCGGCCTCGACGCGCCGGCCGAAGGGTTCGTCCTCTTCCGCAACGCCTACGTGACGCGCGATGAAAAAGAAAACCTCGAGAAGGGGCTGGTGCGGTTCCAGGGGCGGTGGGTGACGGCGGAGGAGAAAGAGAAGCTGTCGAAGGGGATGATCCAGGTGGCGGGGAAGTGGGTGCCGGGCGACGAGAAGACGCTGCTCCAGCGCGGGTACGTGAAGCACGAGGGGAAGTGGATGACGCGGGAGGACTACGACGCGCTGCGGGGGGCGTGGTCGAGCGCGTGGACGGAGGAGACGGCGCACTTCACGGCGAAGACGAACCAGGGGGAGGCGTTCGCAAGGGACCTGGCGTCCGTGGTGGAGGCGGCGTATGGCGAGTTGAAGAAGTTCTACGACGGGGCGGAGCCGGCGCTTCCCTCGGGGAGGAAGATGACGCTGTACGCGTTCAAGTCGTTTGAGGACTACCGGAAGTACTGCGTGGAGGTGCGTGCGGAGGGGCAGCTGAACGCGGCGGGCTTCGCGTCGTCGGGATCGGACGTGGTGGCGGGGTGGAACAAGACGGGGAACGAGCAGCAGTTCCTGCAGACGATGGTGCACGAGGCGGCGCATCTCTACTATTTCCGGATCGCGCCGAAGGCGGCGCCGCCGTCGTGGCATGCGGAGGGGATGGCGACGTATTTCGAGGGTTTTTCGTGGGACGGGAAGTCGTACCGGTTCGACTTCGTGAGCGAGAGCCGGCTGCCGTTCGCGCGGGACGCGGTGAAGGCGGGGAAGCACATTCCGCTGGCCGACGTCTTTGGCGGGGACGCGCTGGCGCTGATCAACAGCGACCACAACAAGGCGCTGTTGTTTTACGCGGAGTGCTGGGCGCTGAATCTCTATCTGACGCAGACGGACAACCGGGCGTACCGCGAGGGCTACGCCGCGTACCGGAAGGCCGTCGCCGCGGGCGGGAGCGAGCCGCTGTCGAAGTTCATTCCGGACGTCGGGCAGCTCGAGCGCGACTGGATGCGGTTTGTCGGGGGGCTCTGAGCCGCGCCGTTCGTTCCTCGTTCATCGTTACTCGTTTCTCGTTCCGTTCACCGCCGCTTTACGGAACGAGAAACGAGTAACGAGGAACGAGGAACGAACGCCCTGATCGCTGAACCGCTTGGTCGCTCCGACCCCGATCGGTAGAGTGTCGTTCCGGGGGAGAATCGCGGGAAGGTTCGCGCACCATGCCACGTAAGCATCAACGGGGGAAACTGTTACCGGAGAAGGTCTGCCCATGAAGCGCTTCGCGCTGATCGCCATGCTGGCCGCCCTCGCGGGCTTTCCGCCCCCCGCGGCCGCCGACCGCACGCAGGCGGAGCAGTCCGTCTCCGAGGGAGACGGGCTCCTGCAGCGCCGCGACTTCGACGGCGCGATCGCGGCGTACACGCGCGCGATCGAGGCGGACCGGTCGTGGGGCGTCCCGTGGGGAAAGCGCGGCTACGCGAAACGCATCGCCACGCGGTTCAACGCTTCCCTCGAGGACTTCACCCTCGCGATCTCGCTCGAGCCCGACGTGAGCGAGTGGCGGTTGCAGCGGGCGCAGGCGTACCTGAACCTCGACCGGAACACGGAGGCGCTGGAGGACGGCGAGGTGTTCGTGAAGAAGTGGCCGCAGGATCCGACGGCGTACGTGCTGCTGGGGTGGGCGCTGGCGCGGACGGGGGACGTGGACCGCGGGCTTGAGATGCAGACCAAGGGGCTGCAGTTGAGCGGCGGCAACGCGAACCTGCGCGTCCGGTTCGAGACGTTTCAGATGAAGGCAGACTGGAAGGCGTGCCTGGAGGAGATGGACGCGGCGCTGGCGGGGGGCAACCCGAGCCTGGGGATCTACGTGAACCGGGTGATCGCGCTCGTGGAGATGAAGGAATTCGACAGGGCGGTGGAGGCGCTGAACCTCGCGGGCTCGAAATCGAAAGGCACGGTGTACTACTCGGCGAAGGTATACCTGACGTCGACGCCCGCCGCGGGCGCCCACTACAACGCGGAGCAGGCGCTCAAGGACGCGAAGGCGATGTCGGAGGGGACGACGCAGTCCGACGTGATGAACGCGTGGGCGAGGGCGCTGTTCCTGACCGGGCACGTGCAGGAGTGCCTGGAGCTGCTCGCGACGAAAGGGCGGCGCACGAACTGGGAGACGCTGTTCTGGCTCGGCGCCTCGTACTGGAAGAAGGGGCAGTTTCCGGAGGCGCGGGCCGTGCTGCAGGACGCGCGGCGGCTGAACCCGTACCTGCTGCAGCACGCGGACCGCGTCGAGGGCTTCCGCGACTTCTGCGCCTCGATCGACAAGGAACTCGCTTCCGAGGCCGGCGGGCCGCAGGGCGTGGACCGCGCGCGCCTCGGGCACGAGCTCGCGACGCACCTTCTCACGGTCGCCGAAATCGAGACGCTGGTGCGGCGCTACCAGTTCGCGCGCGCGGTGACCGAGTACGAGAAGCTCCTTCCCTCGCTCAAGTCGGCGGTGCGCAAGTCGGAGGTCGAGACGCGGCTGCCCGAGGTCCGGGGCATGGCGGGCGCCCACCTCAAGCTCGTGAGCGCGGTGAACAAAGGCGGCGAGAAGCTCAAGACGAAGGTCGGAAAGACCGACCTGACGCTCGTCAAGGCCAACGACACCGCCTTCGATTTCACGCTCGCCGGCGGCGACGGCAAGTTCCCGTGGGCGTTCCTCGACACGCTCGTCTACTGCGAGCTCGCCCAGAAACAAGCCCTGACCCCCGACGAGATGTTCGGCCTCGGCTGCCTCGCCTGGGACGCCGGCCAGCGCCCCGCGGCGGTCAAGCTCCTCGACGAGGCCACGAAGAAGAAAGCCGCGCTCAAGTCGAACCTCGCCTCGTTCGTCGCGCGCCGCCGCGGCCTCGCCGTCCCGGCCGGAGGGTTCGTCCTGTTCCGCGGATCGTACGTGACCGTCGAGGAAAAGACGAATCTCGAAAAGGGCCTCGTCAACTTCGAGGGCCTGTGGGTGACCTCGAAGGACAAGGACATGCTCTCCAAGGGCTACATCCAGGTCTCCGGGAAATGGGTGCCCGGGGAAGAGGCGGAGCTGCTGAAGCGCGGCTTCCGGAAGTACAAGGACAAGTGGATGAGCCGCGAGGACTACGAGGCGCTTCGCGGCGGCTGGGACGACGCCTACTCGGAGGAGACCGCGCACTACGTCGTGCGCACGAACCACAAGGAGTCGTTCGCGAAGGACCTTGCGGGGCTGATGGAAGCGGCGTACGAGGACTACCGGCGGTTCTACGGCGGGGACGAGCCGAAGCTGCCGGGCAAGGAGAAGATGACGCTGTACGCGTTCAAGACGTACGACGACTACCGGAAATACTGCGTCGAGACGAAAGCGGAGGACCACCTGAACGCCGCGGGATTCGCGCGCAGCGACTCGAACGTCGTGGTGGGCTGGAACAAGACGAACAACGATCAGCAGTTCCTGCAGACGATGGTGCACGAGGGCGCGCACCTGTTCTTCTTCCGCGTGCAGCCGTCCGCGCGGCCGCAGTCGTGGTACGCGGAGGGGATGGCGACGTATTTCGAGGGGTTCGCCTGGGACGGGAGGACGTACAAGTTCAACCACGTGAGCGAGAGCCGGCTGCCGTTCGTGCGCGACGCGATGAAGGGCGACCGCCACATCCCGCTCGAGGCGCTGCTGGGCGGCGACGCGCTGTCGCTCATCAACAGCGACTCCACGAAGGCGCTGCTGTTCTACGCCGAGTGCTGGGCGCTCAACTACTACCTCTCCGAAACGGACAATCGCGGGTACCGCGAGGCGTACCTCCAGTACCGGAAGGCCGTGGCGGCCGGCAAGGCCGATCCGCTGCTCGGTTTCTTCAAGGACCCGGCGCAGCTCGAGAAGGACTGGGTGCAGTTTGTCACCGGGCTGTGAGCAGGGTAGGATGCCGGCCGCTTCATTTGGAGTCAACCGCATGAAATGCCTCGCCCTCGCCGCCGCCGTCGCCTCGCTCGTCCTGCTGCGCCCCCTTCCCACCGAAACCTGCTGCATGGTCCCGAAAGACTACGCCGGGACCATCGGCCAGTCGGCGCAGGAGGCCGTGATGTTCTGGAACGACGGCCGCGAGGAACTCATCCTCCGCATCAACTACCGGATCGACGGAAAGGTCCCGCCGCCGTCGTTCGCGTGGATCGTGACCGTGCCCAACGAGCCGGACGACTACGCCGTGGCCGACGCCGACCTGTTCCGCGAAGTCTTCGAGTGGGCGCAGCCGCTCGTGGAGCCCCCGACGAAAAGCGACGGCAAGGGCGATCTCCAGGGGCCCCCCCAGGCCGGAGGACTCGAATTCGGCAAGGCCGTGAAGGTCGGCCCCTTCGATATCCAGCCCGTGCGGGCGCTCGGTCTCCAGGCGCTCGAAGGCCTCAACGCCTGGCTCGAGAAGCACGGGTTCCCGACCGAGGATCCGAAGCACATGGAGTACTTCGTCGTGAACAAGTTCACGTTCCTGTGCATCAAAGTCACCCCCGCCGAGGGAAAAACGGAGGTCGAGTCAAAGGGCGGCCTTCCGCCCCTCCGCCTCTCCTTCCGCAGCGACTGCCCGTACTACCCCCTGCGCTTCTCCTCCCGCCAGGGCGTCTTCGACATCAACCTCTACGTCTTCACGAAGCAGGAATTCGACTACAAGGCGTCGGGCGACAGCCTCAAGCGGATCAACTGGGCCGAGGGCGGGCTCGCCACGAACGTCCGTGTCAAGCCCGGGGATTTTCCGAAGCTGCTCGCGCAGGAGTACGGAAAGAGCGCGTTCAAGGACGAGAAGGGGGAGTGGCACCTGAACGTCCTGCGCACGTTCCGGGTCAACGACGGGAACACGATCGCGGGGTGGAAGGAAGACATCTTTTTCCGGACGCGGACGTAACGGGCGCCCGGTCGAAGAGGGGCGGGCGCGCCAGCGGCGCGCCCGCACACACCGGGTTCGCCCTCCCTTTACCTTTACCTTCCCCTTTACCTTTCCCTGCCCCTACTTCGCCAGCTCCAGCCGCATCACGAGTCTCGGATCGAAACCCGCCGCGGTCATCCGCTGCTGCGCGCCGCCGATGTTGTACTTCACCCGGTGGAATTCGACGACGTCCTCCGTCGAGTCGTACATCGCCCACGCCGCCTTCGAACACCGGTCCCGCGGCTGCCCCACGCTTCCCGGATTGATCAGGTACGTCTTCGAATCCGCGAGCTGGAACACCGCCATGTCCGTCTTCTCCTCGAACCGCGCCTCGATCCGCGTTCCCGTGGCCATCATCGGAATGTGCGTGTGACCGAAGAAGCACAGGTGGACGTCCGGCATGTTCATCTTCAGATAGAGAATGTTCTCCTGGATCGCTTCCCAGGAAAGCAGGTACTCGTCCTCGTTGCGCGGCGACCCGTGCACGAACAGCATGCCGTCCTCGGTCATGATCTGAAGGGGCAGGCCGTTGAGGTACTCGATCTGCGGCGCCGTGAGCATTTTCTTCGCGTACTCGATCGTCGCCTGCGTGACCTCCCGGATCGCCGGGTCCATCGGCGTCACGCCCGTCACGTACCGGTCGTGATTCCCCGAGATGCAGTGCGCCTTCGAGTTGCGCACGATGTCCACGCAGATCGCGGGGCTCGCCCCGTAGCCGACCAGGTCCCCCAGGCACACGAACTTCTCCGCCTTGCGCTTGCGCGCTTCCCCCATCACCGCCGTGAGGGCCTCGAAGTTCCCGTGGATGTCGGAGAGGATCGCGTATTTCATCGGGGTTCGCTCACGAAGGCGCCGCCCCAGCCCATCTTGCTGCGGAGCGCGTCGTAATAGGGGCGGGTGCCGGTGTCGACGAGGCGGAAGGGTTTTTTCGCGCGGCCGACGGCGACGGAGTGGCCTTCGAGGAGGGGCTGCATTTCCTGGCCGTCGACGGTGAGGACGACTTCGCCGTTCTGGCGTTCGAGGTCGATGCGGACGCGGCGGTCGGCGGGGAGGACGAGGGGGCGGCTCGACAGGGTGTGCGGGCAGATGGGCGTGACGATGACGGCCTCCAGCTCCGGGTGGACGATGGGCCCTCCCGCGGAGAGCGAGTGCGCGGTGGAGCCCGACGGGGTGGCGACGATGAGGCCGTCGCCGGAGAACAGCGAGAGCGGCTCGCCGCCGACGTGGAGCCGCATGTGCGCCATGCGCGAGACGGACCCGCGGGCGATGACGGCGTCGTTCAGGGCGAGGAAGCGGCGTTCGGTGCGGCCCGCGCGGGAGACGGCGACGTCGAACATCATGCGGTCGGAGGTGCGGATGCGGCCGGCGAAGACGCGGGCCGCGACGTCGCGGAATTCCTCGAGCGTGACCTCGGCCAGGAACCCGAACCGCCCCGTGTTGACGCCGAGGACGGGAAGGCAGTTGCCGTCGAGGCGGCGCGCGACGGAGAGGATCGAGCCGTCACCGCCGAACAGCACGACGAGGTCCGCCCGGACGCGCGAGAGGTCGAGCGTGCCGTCGAGGTCGCGCGCCACGATGTCGCAGCGGCGGCGCAGCCACGGCTCGTGGTGCGAGATGGCCCCCGCGCTTCGCTCCTTGCGGGCGTCGCCGACGAGGACGATGCGGGGGCGGGAGGCCGCCATCAGCTGGATTTCACCGCCCGCTCGGCGCACTTCTGGGCGGACCGCGCGATGCCGGCCGCGTCGAGGCCGAGCGTCTCGAGGAGCTTCGGCCGCGCGCCGTGCTCCACGAACCGGTCGGGGATGCCCAGCCGCACGAACCGGCGCGCGTCGGCGCCGCACGAGATCGCCGCTTCCAGAACAGCAGACCCGAATCCCGCCTGGAGGACGTGGTCTTCGAGGGTGAGGACGAACGGGTGGTCGGCGGCGAGTTTCTGGACGGTGTCCTCGTCGACGGGCTTGGCGAACCGGGCGTTGACGACGGTGAGTTCGAGGCCCTGGGCGGCGAGCTTGCGGGCGGCTTCGAGCGCCGGGTAGACCATGGCGCCGTAGGCGAGGAGCGCGCCGTGCTTTCCTTCGGCGAGCCACTCGGCCTCGCCGAGGCGGATGTCCTTCCTGAAGAGCGGCAGTTCGCCGTCGGGGACGCTGGCGCGCGGGTAGCGGAGGGCGACGGAGGAGTCCTGCTTGAGGGCCCACTCCATCATGCGGAACAGCTCATGCCCGTCCTTGGGGGCCGCGACGCACATGCGCGGGAAGATGCGGGTGTAGGCGATGTCGAACACGCCGTGGTGCGTGGGGCCGTCGTCGCCGGCGATCCCGCCGCGGTCGAGGCAGAACAGCACGGGGTTCGCGTTGAGGCAGACCTCGTGCATGATCTGGTCGAACGCGCGCTGGAGGAACGTCGAATAGATCGCCGCGACGGGCCGGTTGCCCGCGAGCGCGAGCCCGCTCGCGAACGCCACGGCGTGCTGTTCGCAGATGCCGACGTCGTAGTAGCGCGCGGGGAATTCCTTTTCGAAGCGCGACAGCCCGGTGCCCTCGGGCATCGCGGCGTTGACCGCGATCACGCGCTTGTCGGTTCGCGCCAGCTCGATCAGCGACTCCGCGAACACCTGCGTGTACGTCTTCGAGGACTTTGGCGGCGAGGGCGGCTCGATCTTGCAGCCCGTGTCCGCCGCTTCCTTGGCGGGGGTCGGGGAAGCGAGTTTCAGCGCCGGAGTCGCCCCGACCTTCGCCGCGTGCGCGCGCTGCGAGTCGGTCTCGGCGCCGGGGTGGCCGTGTCCTTTCTCCGTCAGCACGTGCAGCAGAACGGGCTTGTTCAGGTTCTTCACCTGCGCGAGTGCCTTTTCCACGGCCTCGAGGTCGTGCCCGTCCACGGGGCCGTAGTAGTCGAATCCCAGCTCTTCGAAGATGTTCACGCCCTTGATCGTCTGTTTCACGCCGTGGGCGACGGTCTCGAGCACTTTTTCCATGGGCTGCCCGACGAGCGGCAGCCGTTCGATGAGGTGCTTGAGCTCCGCCTTGGCGTCGCGGTAGATCTGCGCGGAGCGGATCCGGTCGAGGTACGTGGACAGCGCCCCCACCGTCTGGCTGATCGACCACCGGTTGTCGTTCAGGATCACCAGCAGGTTCTTCTTCAGCCAGCCGGTGTTGTTGAGGCCCTCGTACGCGACCCCCGCGGTCATCGACCCGTCGCCCACCACCGCCACCACCTTGCGCTCGCGCCCCGCGTGCCCGTCGCCGCAGAGCACCCCCAGCGCCGTCGACACCGCCGTCCCCGCGTGCCCGAACATGTACACGTCGTACGGGCTCTCCGCCGGGCACGCGAATCCCGACAGCCCCCCGAACTGCCGCAGCGTCCGGAACCGGTCGCGCCGCCCCGTCACGAGCTTGTGCGGGTAGACCTGGTGCGACACGTCCCAGATCAGCCGGTCGTTGGCGAAGTCGAACGTCCTGTGAAGCGCCAGCGTGAGCTCGACGACGCCGAGTGCCGACCCGAGGTGCCCCCCCGTCTGGTGCGTCACGAGCTCGATTTCGTCCCGGATTTCCTGCGCGAGCTGCTTCAGCTGCTCCGGCGACAGCGGCTTGAGGTCGGCCGGGGAGTTCACTCCGTCCAGGATGCGGGCCATGCGGGAATCACCTCGGTGCTGGGCCCCGTATCGTATCCCGAAGTTTGCTTACCTTCAATCCGTGCTGTAATCTCTCCCGTCCCTCTTTAAGGCCGCCACCCCCCTGGGCATCTCCGAAAAGCTCCGCGCGCTGGTCTTTGGAAAGCCCAAGGACCCAACTGACCCGAAGATCTTCCACGCGGTCTCCCTGATTGCCTTCTTCGCCTGGGTCGGGCTCGGTGCCGACGGGCTGTCTTCTTCGGCCTACGGCCCGGAAGAGTCGTTCAAGGTTCTCGCCGAGGAGGGACACCGTTCCCTCGCGCTGTTCCTGGCCCTGGGCGTGGCGTTCACCGTCCTGATCATCTCGGCCACGTACTCCAAGATCATCGAGGTCTTTCCCACCGGGGGAGGCGGCTACGTCGTCGCGAGCAAACTGCTGGGCTCGGGCGCCGGCCTCGTCTCCGGCGCTTCCCTCGTCGTCGACTACATTCTGACCGTCGCCATCTCTCTCGCCTCGTGCAGCGACGCCCTGTTCTCATTCCTTCCCCCCGCGTGGCTGCCTTACAAGATCCACTGCACTCTGGCCCTGCTCGTTTTCCTGACCTTTCTCAACGTCCGGGGTGTGAAGGAATCCACGCTGGTTCTGACGCCGATCTTCATGGCCTTCATCGTGCTGCACGCGATCGTCCTCGGCTACGGCGTGTTCGCCCACAGCACAGGCATGGGTGAGGTCGTCCGCGAGTCGAGCCAGACCGTCTCCAGCGCTCACGCGACAGGCATGCTCTGGCCCTTGTTCGTGAGCTTCATGCTCGCCTACACCATGGGCGCCGGCACTTATACCGGGATCGAGGCCGTCTCCAATTCCATGCGCATCCTCCGGGAGCCCAAGGTCGAGACCGGCCGGCGCACCATGCGCTACATGGCCTTGTCCCTCGCCCTTACCGCGAGCGGCATCCTCCTCTGCTACCTCCTGTGGAACGTCCACTCACAGGAAGGCAAGACGCTGAACGCCGTGCTCATCGAAGGGATCACAGCCGACTGGGGGCTCCCCTCCGGTTATGCACGCACGATCGTGATCGCGACCATTTTCTCCGAGGCCGCGCTTCTTCTCGTCGCGGCCCAGGCCGGATTCGTCGATGGCCCCGCCGTTCTCGCCAACATGGCCGTTGACAACTGGCTGCCGAAGCGATTCTCCCACCTGTCAGACCGCCTCGTCATCAGCAACGGCGTCCTCATGCTCAGCGCCGTCGCCGCGATCATCGTCGTTTTTACGCGCGGATCCGTGAGCGCCCTCGTGGTCATGTACGCCATCAACGTGTTCATTGTCTTCGTCCTTTCCCATCTCGGCATGTGCCTGCACTGGTGGCACAGCCGGTGGAAGGTGCGGACGTGGAAGCGCAACTTCGCCATCACGGCGACGGGGCTCCTGCTTTGCGTGACGATTCTGACATTTACGCTGATCCGCAAGTTCACGCACGGCGGCTACGTGACCGTCATCATCACCGCGACGCTGATCGCACTCTGCATCATGGTCAAACTGCACTATCGCAAGGTCGCCAAGCTTCTCCGCCGCCTCGACATGCAGTTCCGCGAGATTCCTGAAGTCACCACCGACCCGGGCCTCGTCAACCCCTCCACCGACGCCCCCACCGCCGCTCTCTTCGTCGGCGGATTCGGCGGCTTCGGCATCCACTCCTTCTTCGCCATCCACAAGAACTGGCCTCGCTACTACGAGCGCTTCATCTTTCTCTCCGTCGGCGTCGTCGACACGGCGCACTTCAAGGGAACCGAAGAGGTCGACAACCTGAAGGAGGAGACCGAAAAGACGATCCGGAAATACGTTCGGCTCGCGCGCGGCCAGGGGTGTTACGCGATCGGGGAGTACCGCATTGCTGCGGAATCCATCGACGCGATGATGGAGATGGCGAAAGAAGTAAAGGCGCAGTACCCGCAGACGGTGTTTTTCACGGGGAAGCTGATCTTTCCGCAGGAAAACCTCATGACCCGCCTTCTGCACAACCAGACAGCCTACGCGATCCAGCGCGAGCTGCAGTTCGAGGGGATGACGACGATCGTGCTGCCGGTGAGGGTGATGCCCGGGTAGGGGGGAGAAGCATCCTCGGGACCGAGGGCTCGGCTGAAGCCACAAGCCGGAAGCCATAAGCCAGAAGGGCCGTGGAACGCCGGGCTCCGCGGGATCCTCGCGTCCTCTCGACCCAGGCCGCTTCTAGCTTCTAGCTTCTAGCTTCTGGCTTCTGGCTCTCCGCCGCTGCCGTCTGCGGTGTTCTCGCCCTCGGATAGTTGAGCAGCACGAACATCGCGGGCAAGGTCGTGAGCGACGCGAACAGCCCCATCAGGATCGCGAGCCCCGTGAACATCCCGAACCAGAACGTCGGGCGGAAATTGGACAGCATCAGGATCCCGAATCCCGCGAACATGATCGACGTCGCGATGAGGATCGCGCGGCCGATCGTGGAGTGCGACCGCCGGACGGCCTCGCGCGGGTCGCCGCACGCGTCGAGCTCGCGCCGGTAGCGCACCGCGTACTGGATCGCCGCGTCGATCCCGACCCCCATCGCGACTGAGGCGATGATCACCGTCACCATGTCGAGCGCGATGCCCGTGAATCCCATGACGCCCAGCACCAGGAACACGGGGAGGACTTGAGGCAGCAGCACGAGCGTCGCAAGGAACGGCGACCTGAACAGGATCCAGAGCATGATCCAGATCGACGCCACCGCGAGGATGAACGTCTCCCGCGTCGCCTTGATGATCGAGTTCAGCATGTTCGAGTAGAGAAGGAAGACGCCCGTCGGCCGCACGTGAAGCCCCTTCAATTCCGCTTCCTTCAATGAGTCCAGATAGGCGCGCAGTTCCTTCAGGATCCGGTCGCGGTTCAGCGTCGGCGCCGTCTCCCGCATGCGCACCAGCACCCGCGCGACCGTGAAATCCGCGTTGCAGAACTCCGCGACCTGGTCCTTCGCGAACGTGTTGACGAGATTGACCACCGCTTCGTGCTTCGCGTTCTTCGGCTGACACTTCCGCACCTCGTCCACCAGCGTCTTGAACGAGCGCACGTTGCCCGTCTCGGGGACGCGGTCGAAAAAGCGGGCGACCGCTTCCAGCGCGGCGAGCCCTTCCTTCGTCTTGAAGAAGCCCTTCTTCTCGGAGGTGAGGATGACTTCGAGCGGCGTCGTCCCGCTCATGCGCGTGTCGATGTAGGAGAGGCCCTGGTGGATGGGGCTCGTGGGCCAGAAGTAATCGATGAACTTCGTCTCGGCGGTGACTTTCGACGTGCCCCAGATTGAGACGCCGAGGATGGCGAGGCTGAAGACGACGACGAGCAGCGGCACGCGGAGGACGAGCATCTGGAGGAAGCGGAGGGGCAGGCCGAAGCGGGAAGCGGAGGGCGGGCGCGTGGCGGAGGCCGGGTGCAGGGGGGCGACTGCGGACGGGAGGAGGAGCATGACGGTGGCGAGGCCGACGCCGAGGAGGGCGGTCATGACCCAGCCGAAGGTGCGGACGGGGTTGATGCCGCTGGGGATGTGGGCGGCGGTGCCGGCCATGGCGGCGAGGCACGAGAAGGCGCAGGGCGGCCAGATCTCGACCGGCGCGCGCGTCGCGGAGACCTCGCCGGGCTCCGAGGGATCCGCGGTCCGTCGCTCGAGCCAGCGCTCGATGTAATAGACGGTGTAGGGGAGCATGAGGACGAAAAGGAGGACGGGCATGTTCGCGGTGACGACGGTGATCGGCCGGTCGACGGTGACCATGAGGGCGCAGAGCATCACGACGGGGAAGAGGCAGGTCACGATCGGAAGGGCGACCCATCGGGCGCGGCGATAGATGACGAGGTACGTCAGGACGAAGACGCCGAGTGCGAGCGCGCCGAACTTGGTCATGTCGGACCGGATGTGCTCCATCAGGAGGACGTTGATGAACGGCACGCCGGAGATGCGGACGTCGTCGCCGAATTTCGGCCCCCACTCGGCCTGCAGCTCGCGCATCCGTTCGACGAACACGCCACGGCGGCGTCGGACCTCCTTCGCCTCCAGCTGGTACTTCGGCTCGACGATCTCCAACTCCTTCTTCGCCGCCTCGCCCGGCGTCCCCATCAGGCGGTTACGCTGCTTCTCGAGCGCGATGCTCTCTTCCCCGACGTCCAGGTACACCAGGACGATCGTGTCCTGCGCGTTCTCGGAGATCAGGTTTCCGCGCGCCTGTGTGTGCTCGACCAGTTCCTGCCGCGCCTTGGCGAGGTTCGCCTTCGGATCGAGTTTCCCGTCCTTCCCCTCCAGCGTGACCGGCGTGGGGAACATCGTCGCCGGCTGGTTGCGGAGCAGCGGCACCGTCGTGATCGCCGTGAGGTTCTTCGCGTACGGGACCTTCCTCACCGCGTGAATGAATTCGATCAGCAGCGCCAGCCCCTCCGGCGTGAACCATCCCTCCTTGCGATGGCAGCACACGACGAGGTACTCGTCCGTCTGCCACTCCGCGCGCGACAGGTTGTAGTACGCGAGGTCGCCGTCGTGCTCGTCGAGCAGCACGTCGGTGCTGGCTTCGACCGCCAGGTGCGGCAGCCGCCAGCCCGCCCAGGCGGCCGCGCCGATGAAGGCGAGGAGGAAGAGCCACCAGCCTCTTGCGATCGCGCGCTGGTAGAGGTTCATTGAGGCGAGAGGTTACACGATGGCCTCCGGGGGGAGGCAACTTCAAAGAGAGAATTTCAACTTTCAAGTAACTTCAAACGAACAACTTCAAACGACAAATGGCGCGCCGTTCTGGCCGCGGCTTCCGGCCGCTTCCGATCCCCCGGGACCGCCCGTTGTCGTTTGAAGTTCTCCCGTTTCTCTCTTCCCGCCCTCTCGCCCTTCCGCCCTTCCGCCCTTCCGCCCTGCCTTACCGCCCTTCCGCCCTGCCTTACCGCCCTTCATCCTCCCCCGGATGCGCGGCGAGGTACTTCTTCAGCTCGGATTCGAGATCCGCCGCCTTGAACTCACCCGCCTGTTTGCCCTTGTACGCGACCTTGCCGTCGGCGCCGACGAGATAAGGCCGGTCGGGCCAGCCGGCCCAGGCCTTCGACACCTCGTCGTCCATCCCGTCTACGAGGATCGGCATCGAGAGGGCGAGTTTGTCGGCGCAGGTTTTTCCCTGCGCCGCGCGCTCCTCCTCCGTCTTCGCGGTCGTCACCTTGATGCCCTCCTTCGTGTTCTTCGGCGACACCTTGCCGTCGACGGGGTGAGCTTCGCGGATGTAGACGAGGAAGAACTCGAAACGGTCCTTGTACGCCTTGTAGATCTTCTCGAGGGCGGCAGACTGCGCCCGGAAGGGAGGTCAGGAATAGGAAGCGAAGATCAGGACGACGGGGCGCTTGTCCTTGAAGTCGGAGAGGGTGACTTCGGATTCCCCGTCGAGGGCTTTGAGCGTGAAGTCGGGAGCTTCGTCGCCCGGCTTGGGTCCGCCGGCCTTATCGGGTTTTGGGCCGCGGCCCTGGGCGAAGGCGGCGGAGGCGAGGCAGAGGAACAGCGGGGCGAAGGACTTGATGCGCATGCACCTTAAACCCCGGTTCGCGTCCGGAGTTTCTCAGGCTATTTTGAAAATTGCCGGTTGTTCTGAAACGGCCCAGGAGGAGGAGGAGGAGCAGGAGGAGGAACGGCCTCAGGTGGACGACCTCCTCCTGCTCCTCCCCCTTCTCCTCCTCCTCAGCCGTGCCGCGAGCGCCGTCGGATCAGAGAAGGAGCGCGCGAAACCTCGCAGCCGCCGCCAGGGCGCCCTTCTCCCCCGCCAGCCGCTCCCCTTCCCTCGCGGCCGCGAGCGCGCCGTCGCGATCCCCGGCGGCCAACCGGACCCGCAGTTCGATCTCGAGCAGCCGCATCCCGTCGGGGAACGCCCTCTCGTTCGCGAGCATCGACTTCGCGCGAAGGATGTTCTCGAGGGCCTGGGGGAACTGTCCCAGGGCCGCCTGCGCGTCGGCGAGCGCGCCCGTGGCGACGGCCTCCCTGCGGACGTTCTGGTCTTCCCGGGCGAGAGCGAGCGCCTCCTCGGCGTCCCGGCTCGCCTCGGCCGGGCGCGCGGCGCGCCGGAGGTGGGAAAGCGCCGCGCGGGCGGAGGAGCCGATCTCGGCGCGGAGCGACGGGTCCAGCCCCTGCAGGATCCCCTCGAGGATCGGCTCCGCCCCCGCTTCCTTCTCCGACGCCGCGAGCACCTCCGCCTGCCGGAGACGCGCTTCCAGCAGCCGGCGCGGCGCCTGGATGCCTTCGCAGATGCGGACGGCCTCGTCGGCGGCCTCGCGCGCGCCCGCGAGGTCGCCGGTTTCGAGGCGGACCTGGGCGAGCTCGCGGAGGGCGCGCGCGGTGCCCTGACGGTCGCCGGTCGTGCGGTAATCGGCGAGGGCCATGCCGAGCGTTTCGAGCGCGAGGCTGTAGTTGCCGAGGGCGAGGTGGTGGCCGCCGATGTTGGAGAGGATGAGGGCGCCGCCCCAGCGGTCGCCGATGTCGCGCCGGATGGCGAGGCCCTCGCGCGCGGCGTCCATGGACTCGTCGACGCGGCCCTGGGCGAAATGGACGTTGGCGACGTTCGTGAGGACCATCGCGATCTTCCACTTGTCGCCCATCGCGCGGAAGACGGCCAGCGCCTTCTCGTAGTACTCGAGCGCGGATTTCATGTCGCCGAGCGCGTTGTGCGCGATCCCGATGCCGTTCAGCGCGGTCGCTTCGCCCGACGGATCGCCCTGCTCGCGGTTCAGCGCGAGGCACTCCTGGTAGGCCTCCATCGTCTCGCGGTGGCGGCCGAGCTGGTAGTGCACGCGCGCGCGGTTGTTCGCCGCGCCCTTGAGCTGCGCCACGACCTCGCGGCGCGTCGCGCCCCTGCGCTCCAGCTCGAGGGCTCCCCTGCGGATCTCCTCCACGTCCGCCATCGCCTCCGCGTAGTTCGCCATCCGGTAGTGGCACCCGCAGCGCGCTGCGAGCACGTCGAGCCGCATGACCTCGACGGGCGCCGTGTCCAGAATCCGCTGGAAGATCTCGATCGACTTCAGGAAGTCCCCCCGCCGCTCCAGCACGCTCGCCAGCTGGTAGAGCGCCTTGTGCGTGTCGAGCGCGGACAGCCCCGGCACCGCCAGCACCTCCTCCGCCTCCGCCACCGCCTGGTCGTACTGCCCCAGCGCCACCAGGCACCGCACCGACTGGATCGCCGCGTCCGCCCCCGCTCCCAGCCGCTGCGCGTCGCGCGCCATCCCCAGCGCCTCGTCGTACGCCCCCTGCCGGTACGCCTCCCAGGACGCCTGCTCCCACAGCCGCGCCGCCGCCGCGTCCTGCTCCGCCGCCTCCCGGTGCTCCGCCGCGAGAATCGTCACCCGCCGACCCAGCTCGCCCGAGCGCGGCTCGAGCAGGTCGGCAGCGCGCGCGTGGAGGCGGAGGCGTTCCTTGCGTGTGAGAAGCGAGTAGGCGGCGTCGCGAAGCGGCGTCTGCGTGAACGCGAACTCGGAGTCTTCGGGGAGGAGGGAACTGGCCTGTCGCGCGACGAGCTGGCGGCGCGAGGCTTGCTCGATGGGGCCTTCCGCGTCGCGGCCCAGCAGCGTCCCCACCGCGCGCACCCAGAACGCGCGCCCGAATACGCTTCCACTCTTCAGCGCCTCCCGCGCTTCCGGCGACGTCGTGTCGATGCGCGCGACGAGGAGGCCGCGCAGGCCGTCGGGAAGGCGTTCGGGGCGGGCGAGGAAGCGGGCGGGCCGGCCGCCGACGAGGTGTTCCTGCCGGAGGTGGCGGACGAGCTCCTCGAGGTAGAGCGGGTTGCCGCCCGAGTGCTCCACGAGAAATCCGCCAAGTTCGTCGTCAGCGCGCGCGCCGAGCAGTTCGCACGCGAGCGCCTTCGACTCGTCCGCGGGCAGCTCCGAGAGCGCCATCCGCTCGAACCCCTTGAGCGCCCTTCCGCCCGGCCGGCAGGTCGCGACGATCATGACGCGCTCGCCCGCGAGCTTCGCGGCGAGGTGCTCCATGAGCGCGAGCGTCCCGGGGTCGGCGCCGTGCACGTCTTCCAGGCAGAACAGCGCAGGCCCGCGCTGGGCGAGCGCCCGCGCCCACTTTTCCCACGCGAGCAGCGTCTCGTCGCGCACGCGGACCGGGTCGATGTGCCTCACGCGGGTCTCGCCGACGTGCTGCCCGAGCGACTGCGTGATGAGGTGCGCCGCGTTCTCGCGCTCGACCGACGCCGCGACCATCGCCTCCAGCACCTCCGCCACCCACGCCCCCGTCGTCTCCCCTTCCGTCTTCCCGGGCACGCTTCCCGCCCCCCGCGCTGCGAACCTCACCATTTCCGCGAACGGCGCGAGCGGCACGTGGACGCCTTCCTGCGCGTACCCGACGCCGGCCCACACGCGCGGCCTCGCCTGCGCGCGCTGCCGGAATTCCGCTGAAATCCGCGTCTTCCCGACCCCCGACTCCCCCTCGATCGCCACGAACCCGCCCTTCCCCCCCTCGAACAACTCCCACAGCCGCGCCATCTCGCGTTCGCGCCCGACGAGTTTCGCGGGTCCCGCCTCCGCGGTCCCGTACGACGACGAAGCGGTCGTGCGCTCGCCGGTCGCCTCCAGCGCTTCGACCTTCTCCGCGCGCCCGCGCAGTTCGATGTCCGCCGGCGGCCCGTAGGCGATCCGCGCCCCCGTCGCGCGCTCCACCGCCCGCCCCACGAGCACCGCTCCCGCCCGCGCGGATTCCTGCAGGCGCTTGGCGACGTTGACCGCGTCCCCCATCGCCGTCGGCCGGTCCCCGCCCACCGTTCCCCACAGCACCTCGCCCGCGTTGATCCCCGCGCTGAAGCCGAGTTCCAGCGTGCGCTGGGCATTGAAGAGTTCGACCTCACGCCGCATCGCGATCGCCGCGCGCACCGCCCGCAGCGGATCGTCCTCGTGCGCCACCGGCGCCCCGAAGACCGCCATCACGTCCTCGCCCAGGAACTTGTCCACCGTCCCGCCGCGGGCTTCGACGGTGCGGCGGAACCTCGTGAAAAGCGCGTCGGCAAGCTCCGCCGCGTCCTCGTCCGTGCCGCCGCCGCCCGCGCGGGAGAGGCCCGGAACGGAAGCGAAAAGAACGGTCACGATGCGGCGTTCTTCGGGCATTGGCTGCGGATCATAACCTCCGCGCCACGGCGGCGTCAGCGCGGGTTGAAGGGCGGGTTCGGCGTTCGGAGTTCGGTGTCCGGCGTTGGTCTCACCGAAGCGGGACGGTTGAGGCTACCTGCCGCGCCGGAGACGGTAGCGCTCGAGTTCCTTCTTGAGCGGTTCCCAGTACTCACGATCGCGATGCCGCCACCGCCACGTCGACGTCTCGGCTGAACTCCGCCGCCCCGTACACGACGCACGCCTGCCCGCCCATGAGCAGCGCCCGGACCCTGTGCTTCCGCAACGTAAAAAGGACTCTGGAGATCGGGTTCTGGGTCAAGCGACCCTCCCAGGAGCAGGAAAGTCTCCCAGAGACGCTGCGATTCCATGAACCGCCGCGCGGGAGAAAGCCGGATCCACCGCCGCCATTCCCTGTCGTCCATCCGTTCGAGCGCTCCGCAACGGGACGCCCCGGATGGTATCCGCGCTCCCGACGGCGGACAAGGCGCTACCTCGGCTCCACCCTGCAATACAGCTTCTTCGGCGCCGCCTCGAAATACTTGAACAGCGCCGGACAGAGCCACCCCTCCATCCCCCGCGCCCCCCACCGGTACCAGTTCCCCCCGACCTCCTCGCGCACCCACTCCAGCTCCGCCTGGCACCCCGGAAACGGCGCGGGCGCGAACAGGAGGCGGAACCCCTTCTCCGCTTCCGGAATGTCCTTCACCAGCAGGTCAATCATCTCCGGGATCCCCGATACGAACGGCTCGCGCACGAGCCCGACGCGGGGATCGTCGAAGACCCACATTCCTTCGTAGCGGTACGGCAGGATGACCGAGAGGAAGTTCGCCATGCGGGTTCAACGCGCCTCGATGCGACGGAGTTCAAAACCGGGCGAACACTTCGGCGGACAGGTAGAATGCTATCCGATGAGCCGCGCGTCCGAACGGAAGTCGAAGAAGCGGGCCCGGAAGGCTCCGGCGCCGCTTCCCCCACTGTTCGAACCCGATCCCTGGTTCGAAGCCTGGCTCGCTCTCACCCCCGCCGAACGCCTTCGCCGATCCTGGCGTATGCGGAGGCGCCTCAAGGACCCCCAGGCGGTTCACGATGAAAAGTCTCTTCCGAAACTTTGACCGCTCGGGTGTCGAGTACCTGCTGATCAGCGGGCAGGCCTCCGTTCTCTACGGCGGGGCGACCTTTTCGGAAGACGTGGACCTCTGGGTGCGCCCCACGCCTGCCAATCTCACGAGAGCAAGGACGGCGCTCTCCCGTGCGGGGGCGACCTGGTACAAGTTGACGCCGCCGTTGACTCCGGGACTGATGAAGAAGGGGCACGGCTTCCACTTTCTCCTCCCGGACGCCGCCGGTCCCGCCTACCTCGACGTCCTGGGCGCGCCGCCCCGCGTCGGGTCGTTCGCAGCGTCGCGGAAAACGGCCCGGCGGATGCCCAGTGAATGGGGCGTGCTTCCGGTCGTGTCCATCGAGGATCTCGTGGAGATGAAGAAGACCCGGCGCCTGTCCGACTACGAGGTCATCTCGAATCTCGCGCGCGTCCGGCTGTCCGAGTCGCCGTCCGACGCCTCCGTCATGCGCTGGGCCGCGCGCAACACGTTTCGCGCCGAGGACCGCGTCCGCATCGCGCGCGAACTCGGCAAACGGCTGAGCCTCGAGGCCTGCCGCCGCCGCATCTCGCGGGAAATCGCGATCCTGCAGTCGCGCGACGTCCGCTACTGGCGCCCCCTGATCGCCGAACTCCGCGTGCTGCGCCGCTCGGGCCGGCTGATGCCTGACGGGGAGCGCGTCCGACGCTGACCTCTCGTATCATCGTTGACGCCGCCCCCCCGACCCCCTAAGATTCCCTCCCCGAAGTCAGGGGGCGTAGCTCAATTGGCTAGAGCATCGGATTGTCGATCCGAAGGTTGCGGGTTCGACCCCCGTCGCCCTCGTCCACGCAAGCCGCGGTGAACCCGCGGCTTGCGGCGTTTACGGGGCGCGCGCGGTCAGAGACGATGTGGTTCGGCGTACCCGGTGCGCATGCGCAACTTCCTGCCCGGACCAGCGACAGGTAGGGCCCGGCGTGTAAACTGGCGCGGCATGCCGAAACGCATCGTGATCATCGCGGGGCCGAATGGCGCCGGCAAAACCACCTTCGCCCGTGAGTTTCTCCCGAGAGAAGCGGACTGTCCGGACTTCGTCAACGCAGACCTGCTCGCTTCCGCGCTCTCACCATTCGACCCCGACCGCGCGGCCTTCCGTGCGGGCCGACTCATGCTTGCCGAGATCCGTCGCCGGGCGAGAGCCGGGACGAGTTTCGCGTTCGAGACCACGTTGGCGGGCCGAAACTACAGACCATGGATCCCGCGCTGGCAGGAAGCCGGCTACCACATCATGCTCATCTTCCTGAGCCTTCCTTCGCCGGAACTGGCGATCGCCAGGGTCAGAACCCGCGTCGCAACGGGAGGGCACGGCGTGCCTGAACAGGTGATCCGCCGCAGATTCGGCGCGGGTCTCCGGAACTTCCACGACATTTATCGGCAGCTCGTGGACGCCTGGGTGCTGTACGATAACTCAGGACCTGTGCCCTGCCGCGTCGCCTCGGGAGATAACGCGTGAACGGAAAGCCCGGGCCTTCCAAGGACCCCGACATTCTCGCTTCCTTCAAAGCCTTGCGGCGCGCGGCCCGCAAGGTGCATCAGGAGGGGCTTCGTACCGGAACCCCGGTGTGGGTCATGGTGAACGGGAAAATCCTGGACCTGACCCGCACCGCGACCGCGGGCGGACGGCGAAGGGCTTCTCGAGGCTGATGGCCGATGACTGCCGCCATTCATTTGCTTTGGGTCGTCACGACCCTCCTCTGCGCAATCGGGGGCGGCGCTTTCCCGACTGCGGGGTCTGGGGACTCCATCGGGGTCCGGTGCAACTCCGACGGCGACAATTCACCAACCGGGTGCCCGCAATCTCGGAGCCCCGGAGAGGGCACGAACTACGTCTACGACATGCCCGGCATCAGGATCACAAGGCCTGTGATCTCCGGCGCCCCCGAGAGCGCGACCTTCGAGTACGACGCCGAGGATCGGCTGCCGGCCGAGACACGCCGCACAATCAGGAAATTGTACGCGTACGACACCCTCTGCGATTACACAAAGGTCGGCCCCGTCGAGACCTTCACGGGAATCTATGTGAGCCCGGGGATCGACGGAAGACTGGCACGCATCGACGGCGACGGCGTCGCGACGTACACCTTCGGTGACGCCCTGCAGTCCGTCCACCAGGTCACGAACGCGGCGGGCGCCGTACTCAGGCAGACCTTCACGGATGCATGGGGGAACAACATCCCGTTGGGCCCCACGCCGCCCCCGCCCACCGGGCCCGGCGATCGCTTCGCGTTCCAGGGGCGCGAGAACGACACCGAGTCGGGCCTCATGCACTTCCGCGCCCGAAGCTACGACCCGATGACTGGGAGATTTACGAGCCGAGATCCAGTGCCGCACTGGAACCTCTACCATTTTGCCGACAACGACCCCGTCAACAAGACCGACCCCTTCGGTCGTGACGCAGCTGCTGATGCCGAGTACCGACGCCGAGTGAACGCGTTGGCCGCCTACGATCCTGTGAACGATCAGGGCGGATGGGATGCTGCCAGGGCGGCCATCATCGATTGGATCAATTCCGGTAAGCCGGACATCACAGCAGCGGAGAAGAAGCTCTGGTTGGGCGAAGTCGGTGGTTGGGAGAACCCCATCGCCGCAAGGGCAGGAAAGCCTTGGGTAGATCCGACGCCAGTTGTCGGTGTTGATCCTCTTATCGCCCAGCAGGCCGGGGTTCGGCGCATCTTCGGTGCCTTGTGTAGCGGCCCAGAAGGTAGATCGGGGGCAGGATGGTGGCCTTCAACAACCTTGAGAGAGTTGTTGGAGGCGGGGCAGAACGAAATCCGGAGGAGTGAAGTATACCGAGGGGCTCTATCACACCAGCGATGAAGACACGGGAAGAAGCGACTCTCGAACAGACGCTACGCGACCTTGCGAAGTCGGACGACCGGCAGGTCGCGAGTGGCGCCCGTCCACCGGACGGTGAGCTTCCACTTGCCGGTCGCGGGCACGGTTCGGGTTCGTCGTCGTCGCCCTCGGCGGATGTCGTCGGGTGCGGCGCCTCGGAGCGACGTGTGCGGGCGTTCGCCGTTGTACCAACGCCGGACGTCAGCGACGTGGCGATTGAGGCTCTCAGCGGTGCCGAAGATACACCAGGTCCACGGGATGGATTCCTTCAAGGTGCGCCATGCCCGCTCCAGAAAAGCGATCGACCCATGTTCGCCGAGGGCGCCGAAGCGGTGCTTGATGCCGAGACGCTTGAGGTGCTTCTTGAAACGCTTGCTCTTGAACTGAACGCCCTGGTCGGAGATCGAGTGTTTCGGAGCGCGACCGATCGTGGCCTTGGCGTCGTCGAGTAATCGCGTGGCGAACTTTGCCGTCGGTTGGCCGGCGCATGTTCGAGTCGCGAGGAGAGTACGGCTGAAGATGTCGAGTGCGCCGCCGATCCAGAGATCACCGTCGCCGGCGGCGCGCGGGGCCCGGGTGAAGTCGAGGATGACGGTGTGGCCGAAGTATTTCGCGTTGATGCGGCGGATCTTGCGGACGAGCCTGTCCAGGACGCCGGGCGTGTCCGGAGGGCGAGGCTTCTCCTTCAGGATGCGCTGGACCGTCGAGCGCGACGTCTTGAGGCCGAGGCGGTAGAGGTGGCCCGCCAGCGTGCGGGTGCCCGCGCTCCAGGTCAGCGCGAGGCGGAGCATGCGGGTCAACTCCTCGATCAGGCGTTTCCGGGTCGCGGGCCGGCCGGGTGCGCGGACGAGGACTTCAGCGCCTTCGCGGGCGTCTTTCCACCAGCGGCGAACCGTGGTGACGGTGACGGCGAAGGAGCGGGCGGTCTCCTCGACGCCGAGGCCGTGCATCGTCTGGAAGGCGAGGATGCGGTGGCGTTGCCAGGGGGTGTAGCGCGGGCGGTGAGGGGCGGGGATAGCGTCGAGGCGGGCGCGGAGCAGGGCGTTCGCGTTGCGCAGGCGGGAGTTTTCGAGCAGCAACGCCGCGACCGTCATTCCGCGCCGCCGGAGGGCGCGGGCCTTGAGGACGAAGAACGTACCGGCGGCGGCGAGGAGGCGGGCGACAGGGGAACAAGGGGGGCGGGATTTCGGCATCTGCCGATTGCGCCGCAGTTCCGGACCGGGGTCAACGACTCCTTCGCTTCGCCGCTTGCCGATCGAGCCTGCGGATGGACTCCTGCGCGCTGACGCCCCTGACCCTTCCCGAGCGCATCTCCTTGCGGCGGCGCTGGAGCGTCTTTCGGAGCGCGCCGTCGAACGCCTCCTCCGGCGGAATCAGCTTCGCCTTACCGCTCTCCACCTCCTCGACACGCCGCTTGATCTCTGCTTCCCATTCCGGGCTGAGTTCTACCGGTCCGGGCAGGCTTCCGAGGATCAGGTCGGCCAGAAGCTCACGGTGCTTCGGCCTCAGGAGCAGAGCGGCCTCGAAGGCTCGGTCGAAGGCCTTCGAGATGGAGGGAAATGGGCGGCTCCGGCTGCTCATTCGGGCACTTTACCCTGGGCCGCGCGGCGCGCGGAGTCCCACATGCCGGGACCGAGAAGGAAAACGACGGCCACCGTTACCTCCGCACGCTTTCGATTTCGGCCACGGTGTCGGCGCCCAGCTCGTCCTGCCTCCTGCGGGCGTCCTGTGCGAAGACCTCGTACGAGTCCAGGAACGGCGCTCGCGTCATTTACTGGCGCGGCCTGATCGAGAAGAGGGGTCGCGAGCCCCGGAACACGCCACGATTCGCCAGAATGGGCGATCCCACTCGGGGGGCATCAACCCGATCACGAGGGTCGCTCAGGACTTCCTTTTCTTCCGTCTGGGCGCCGGCAGCTTCTTCAGTTCCTTCACCGCCGAGTCGAAGTCTCTCTCCACCTGCGATGGTCCGGCGAGCTGCGCGCGGTGAAATTTCTCGAACTCCGACTCCGCCTTCCGGACTGCCTGCTCGTGCGAGATCCTGCCCGCGTGCTTGAGGATGTCCCTGCCGCCCAGACGCAGGAAATCGTCCAGCCTCGCGATCCAGTCCCGCATGTACATCGGCCGGCGGTTCAGCGCCTGGATCTCCGCCAATTCCAGATAGGCCACCACAATCCGGTTGAGCGCATTGAGTTCCTCGGGCGACAGGTAGTTCTTGGCGATGACCGCTTCCCCCTTGCCAGGTTTCGAGCCCACCCAGTTCGTCATCCCCATCTGCGGCTTCGCAGCGTCCACTCGCGCGTGAATGACCTCCGCAGCCGTTGCGTGGCCCAGATGCGGAACTGCGTGCCCCGCTGGGATTTCACCCGATAGCCGACCGAGATGATGACGTCGAGGTTGAAGAACTCGATCTCCCGCGTCACCAGCTTGCCGCCCTCGGTTTGAACTGTTGCAGATTCTGCAACTGTTGCCTCCCGGCGCAATTCTCCTTCGTCGAAGACGTTGCCGATGTGCCGCGAGATGACCGATTTGTCACGCTGGAACAGGTCGGACATCTGGTTCAGAGACAGCCAGACCGTCCCGCCTTCCAGCCGAACCTGCAACCGGGTGCGGCCGTCCTCCGTGTGGTAGAAGAGGAATTCGCTTCCCGGAGCGGGAGAATGGGGGATCAAGTCGCTCATGCGAGTGCTCCGCGGCATCCAGGGGTTTTGCAGGATTATACGGTGGCGGCTCTGCCCCGTGACGAGCCGCGGCAGGTCGGTGCCTCGAGGACTGCCTCCCCGGTGGCCCCAGGACGCGCGAGCGGCGGCGTGGTCGCGGGGCGAAGCCCGATCGCGAAGTCCGCGAGCGCCGCGAACTCCTGCGCGGAGGATCCCGAAGTTTGTCTCCACCGCAAAATCTCGCCAATTGTGTGCACGCCCGGGTGGCCTCTTCTGCCCGATCCCGCCCTCGCTTGCCCTCTCCTGCCCACTCGACCTGATTTTCGGATGGCCTTCCGCGCGACCTCCCCCTGCCCTCTCATGACCACTCCTGCCGTCTCCCGCCCCATCTGCGTTCATCGGATTGTCGATCCGAAGGTTGCGGGTTCGACCCCCGTCGCCCTCGTCTGCCTTCGCCTCGCCGCCGCGCCAAGCGCGGCGGCGGGCTTCGGCGAGACAGGTTCTCGCAAGCCGCGGTGAACCCGCGGCTTGCGGCGTTTGTGGCGGTTGCTTCGCACGACCGCTTGTCGCGTCGAAAGTTGTTAACCGGAAGCGATTTCAGTATGGTTGGGCGGGTCGCCAGGTCCGGCCTGGAAAAACGTCGTAACTCCTGAAGCAACATGGTCCCTGCGTCGAAAAGGGAGAGAAACCGGAGGGGTGACCTCCGATTAACAACGAGAGCATCTTGCGGCGGTTTATTTTCCATTTGTCGGGCCGAGAGGCCGAAGAGGGCAACCCCATGGCTGATATCAAGACCGTCGAGAGACCGGGAGCTGGAATCGCGGGACGCGGGACGTCGAATCGGGACTGGTGGCCGAACCAGCTGAAGCTGGACGTGCTGCACCAGAATCCGGCGAAGGCGAATCCGATGGGCGAGAAGTTCAACTACGCGAAGGAATTCAAGAGCCTCGACCTGAAGGCGGTGAAGAAGGACCTTCGGGAGCTGATGACGAAGTCGCAGGACTGGTGGCCGGCGGATTTCGGACATTACGGGCCGCTGTTCATCCGGATGGCGTGGCACGCGGCCGGCACGTACCGGACGGGGGACGGCCGCGGGGGCGGCGGCAGCGGCAGCCAGCGGTTCGCGCCGCTCAACAGCTGGCCGGACAACGCGAACCTCGACAAGGCGCGGCGGCTGATCTGGCCGGTAAAGCGGAAGTACGGCCGCAGGATTTCGTGGGCGGACCTGATGATCCTCGCGGGCAACGTGGCGCTGGAGTCCATGGGGTTCAAGACGTTCGGCTTTGCGGGGGGTCGCGAGGACATCTGGGAGCCGGAGAGGGACATCTTCTGGGGCGCCGAGGCCACGTGGCTGTCTGAGAAGCGGTATTCGGGCGACCGCGAGCTGGAGAAGCCGCTGGCGGCGGTGCAGATGGGGCTGATCTACGTCAACCCGGAGGGGCCGAACGGCATCCCGGACCCGCTGGCCGCGGCGAAGGACATCCGCGAGACGTTCGCGCGCATGGCGATGAACGACGAGGAGACGGTGGCGCTGATCGCGGGCGGCCACACGTTCGGCAAGACGCACGGCGCCGCTCCGGCCAGTCACGTCGGGCCGGAGCCCGAGGCGGCTCCGATCGAGGAGCAGGGATTCGGCTGGAAGAACAGCTTCGGCACGGGCAAGGGGAAGGACACGATCACCAGCGGGCTGGAAGTCGTGTGGACGACCACGCCCACCAGGTGGAGCAACAACTTCTTCTGGAACCTGTTCAGCTTCGAGTGGGAGCTGACGAAGAGCCCCGCGGGCGCGAACCAGTGGCGGCCGAAGGGGGACGCGGGGGCGGGGACGGTGCCGGACGCGCACGACGCGTCGAAGCGGCACGCGCCGACGATGCTGACCACCGACCTCGCGTTGCGGTTCGACCCGGTGTACGGGCCGATCTCGCGGCGCTTCATGGAGAACCCGGACCAGTTCGCCGACGCGTTCGCGCGGGCGTGGTTCAAATTGACGCATCGCGACATGGGGCCTCGGGCGCGGTATCTGGGCGCGGAGGTGCCGGCGGAGGCGCTGATCTGGCAGGACCCGATCCCGGCGGTGAACCACAGGCTGGTGGTCGCGAAGGACGTGGCGGCGCTCAAGGCGAAGGTGCTGGCGTCGGGCCTGTCGGTGTCGGACCTGGTCTCGACGGCCTGGGCGTCGGCGTCGACGTTCCGCGGCTCCGACAAGCGCGGCGGCGCCAACGGCGCGCGCATCCGGCTGGCGCCGCAGAAGGACTGGGAGGTCAACCAGCCGGCGCGGCTGGCGAAGGTGCTGAAGACGCTGGAGGGGATCCGGAGCGCGTTCAACGCGAAGTCGGGCAGGAAGAAGATCTCGCTGGCGGACCTGATCGTGCTGGCGGGAGGCGCGGGTGTCGAGCTGGCGGCGAAGAAGGCCGGCCAGGCGGTGACGGTGCCGTTCTCGCCCGGGCGGATGGACGCCACGGCGGAGCAGACGGACGCCGGGTCCTTCGCGGCACTGGAACCGGTCGCGGACGGCTTCCGCAACTTCCTCAAGACGCGGCTCGCGGTGCCGGCCGAGGAGTTGCTGGTGGACCGCGCGCAGCTGCTGACGCTGACCGCGCCGGAGATGACGGTCCTCGTGGGCGGCCTGCGGGTGCTCGGAGCCAACGCCGGAGGCTCCGCGCACGGCGTCTTCACGAAGAGACCGGGGACGCTGACCAACGACTTCTTCGTGAACCTGCTCGACATGAGCACGGCGTGGGCCCCCGCGAAGGAAGAGGGCGTGTTCGAGGGGCGGGACCGGTCGACGGGCAGGGTGAAGTGGACGGGAACCCGCGTGGACCTGGTCTTCGGCTCGAATTCGCAGCTCCGGGCGCTGGCGGAAGTGTACGCCTGCGAGGACTCCGGGGAGAAGTTCGTGAAGGACTTCGCAGCCGCATGGGCGAAGATCATGAACCTGGACCGGTTCGATCTGCGGAGGTCGTAGAATCGCTGCCGGCGAGACCATCCCGCAGACAGCCGGACCGCAGGCGGGCACGAGATCGGCGAACGGGAAAGGGCGCGAGGGCCCCGGCGACGGCCGGGGCCGTTCTTTTCCCCCAGACCCAATTTGCAAATTAGAAGTTTGACTTCTATAATGCAGAAATGATCCGCCGCCAGTTCGCCTCCGACCTCCGCCGCCTGATGCGCGCTTTTCCCGCGGTCACGATCCTGGGCCCGCGGCAGTGCGGGAAGACGACGTTCATCCGCCAGGCCCTGCCCCGGTGGGCGCATTTCGACCTGGACCGGCCGTCGGACGCCGCCCCTTTCACGGCGGACCCGGAAGCCCGCTTCGCCCAGCTGGGGGACCACGTGGTGCTGGACGAGGCCCAGCGGATCCCGGGGCTGTTCCCGGTCCTGCGGTCGATCATCGACCGGGACAGAAAGAAGAACGGGCGGTTCGTCCTGCTCGGCTCCGTCTCCCCCCGGCTCGTCGGGGAGATCTCCGAGTCGCTCGCGGGGCGGACCGCATTCCTGGATCTGCCGTCATTTCAGTGGAGTGAAGTCGCGAAGAAACCTGGCCCGGAGAACCTCTGGTTCCGCGGCGGCTTTCCGGACGCCTTCCTCCAGCGCGACGATCGGCTGCGATTCGAGTGGTACGAAGCCTACACGCGCACTTTCATCGAGAGCGACCTCGCGGCGCTCGGAATCGGCGTTTCGGCGCCGCAGATGCGGAAACTCTGGACCATGCTCGCCCATGTTCACGGCGGCCTCTGGAATGCCTCGCAGCTCGCGGGCGCCCTGGGCGTCAGTTACCACACCGTGGAGCGCTACGTGGACATCCTCGACCAGGCCTTCCTGGTGCGGAAACTGCCGCCGTATCACGCGAACATCGGCAAGCGGCTGGTCAAAAGCCCGAAGGTCTACCTGCGCGACTCGGGGTTGCTGCACTACTTCCTCGGCCTCCGTACACCGGACATGCTCCACACTCACCCCTCGCGCGGCGCGAGTTGGGAGGGCTTCGTCATCGAACAGCTGGTCAACGCATTCCGGAAAGTGCGCCCCGGAAGCCAGGCCTTCTTCTGGCGCACGGCCTCCGGCGACGAGGTTGACCTCCTGGTCGTGGCGGGCCCCGATCGGATTCCGTTCGAAATCAAGCTGAATTCCTCCCCAGGCGAACCCGAGACGCGCAGCCTGCGCCGGTGCATGGAGGATCTGGGTTTGAAGCGCGGATACGTTCTGTATCCGGGGAGGGACGACTATTCGCTGGGCGCCGGCGTGATGGCCCGCGGAGTGCCGCGGCTGCTCGCGAGCCCGGCATCGCTGATCCCGCCTCCCTGACGGGCCGTGCTAAGCGGCGGCTGGACGCGGCCGAGGCGCATCGGCGGCCGACGACCTCACTTCCCCGCCCCCTCGCTCAACTGCCGCGTCAGCCCGGTGTCGGGCGCTTCCAGCACGCGGGCCGCTTCCGCCTGGCCTGCCACGTGCCGCTCGAGGAACGCGATCGACTGGCGCCTGATGGTATCGAACTGCGCGTCGGTGCCGCTCAGCTTGCGGGCGGCTTCGGTGTCGCTGAAGCGGCTATTGAAGTAGAAGTGGGTCGCGCCGCGGACTTCGCGCAGGTATTTCGGGGCGGAGAGTGAGCCGTAGACCTTGGCGGCGATGTCGGCCATGGTCGTGTCGCCGCGCGGATCCTGTTTCTCGGCTTCGCCGAGGAAGACCATGGCGGGCATGCGGACGGCGGCGAGTTCCCCGGGGCGGTAGAGGTAGCCGGCGGCGCCGGAGGAGAAGATGAGGGCGGCGCGGATGCGCGCGTCGCGTCGGCCGGGGAGGGCGCCGCAGAGGCCGAGGGCGGTGAAGCCGCCGAGCGAGTGGCCGCCCGCGGCGATGCGACGGGGGTCGATGGCGTCCGCGAATTTTTCGGAGGCAAGGATGCGATCGAGGACGAGCTGGAGTTCTTCTACGCGGAAGAGCAGGACGTCGCGGTCCTCGGGGTCGTAGCGCGAGATTTCCTGCGCGTGCCGGAGAAATCCGCCGCGGTCGAAATCGGGCACCTGGCCGGTGCGGATGCGGACGGCGCTGTGGCGGTCGTTGTGGTCGGGCGCCGCGACGATCCAGCCGCGCGCGGCGAGCGCTTCCGTGAAGAACACGGAGGCAATCCCGCCGCCGCCGTAGCCGTGGGAGAAGACGAGGAGGGGCCACGGGCCGGCCGCTGGGGCGGCGTCGACGGCGACATTTCCGCGTGTCGGTCCGCCGTAGACGTGCTCGCGGGGCTGCGCGGCGGTCGGGTACCACACGGCGGCGGAGACGGTCTTTTCGCCGTCGGCGCCGCGGTACTTCCAGTCGAGGATGGTGTAGCCGACGGGGTGGAGCCTGGGCGCCGGATCTTCGGCCTCTGCGCGGGATGTGAGCGCGGCGACGATCACAAGGAGGGAAGGGCGGAAGGGCGAGAGGGCGGAAGGGCGGGAGCCGGCGGTGGGTGGCATGGCGGGTTCTACAGGGAATGGGACGCGGAGGTTTCGGCGCGGCCGAAGTGCTACCATGACCGCGCTGTGGGGCCCCGCCGGGTCCGTGTCCCGAAGTTGCGCCGCCAGCATGGAAGCCGTCCCGGCCGGGAGCGCCCGATCACGCCCGTGAGATTCGCGGCGAAGGGCCACGCCGTGCGCGTCAGGATTGCGGAGACATTGCGATGGCGACTCCCGGCGTCGGTGCCTGCGCCTGTTGCGGCGCGGCTCTTGCGGCGACCCCGTACGCGCCCCCCCGTCACTGCCCCGAGTGCGCGCTGCGCTCCGCGCGCCGCCTGGGCCGCGGATTCCTCTGGCTCGCGCTCGCGTTCCTGTTCGCCGGCGCGGCGCTCGTGGGATACCTGCTGTTCTGCCTCGACGCGGGCGCGCGCCCGCTGTTCGCGGTCACGCTGCCCGCCGCCGTCGTCGCGGCGGGCGGGCTCGCGCACCTGCTCCTCCCGCGCCGCCCGTCGGAGCGCCCGCACGCGTGCGAAGGCCCGCTCGCGCGCGCGCTCGCCGCGGTTCCGGGCCCCGCGCCCGCCCTGGCGCTGGCGGCGTTCGCGATCGCCACCGGCGCGGGCTTCGCCGCCTTCCCGCCGTCCAACGAGAAAACCGCGTGGCGCCGCGTCACCGATTCCGCCGACGCCGGACCCGTGTACGACTACGCGCGCGAGTGGCCCGGCCGCCGGCCCGAGGCCGAACTCGCCGGCCTCGCCTGGGAACGCACCCGCAGCTCGGCCGACCCCGCTTCACTCGCCCGTTTCCTGGAAGCCTTCCCCGGAAGTCCCCACGCTCCCGAAGCGCGCCAGGCGCTCGACCGCGCCCGGGTGGAGGCGCGGCGGCACGCGGACGCGGCCCAGCTGGCGGAGGAACTGCGGCGGCGCAAGGAGGCGGAGGCGCAGCTCATCCGGGACATCGCGGAGGAGGAGAAACGGGTGCTCGCGTCGGGGTCGGCGGGGGCGTGCCTGGATTTCCTGAAGCGTTGTCCATGGTCGGGGCGGGCGGCGGAGGTGCGCGGGGCGCTGCTGGCGCTGGTGGAGAAGCGTGCGGAGGAGGAGCGGCCGAAGTGGGCGGCGGCCCTTTTCGCGGCCGGGACGTCGGGATCGGTCGGAGTCGGCTTCACGGAAGACACGCCCGGAAGCTGGCGGCCGGCGCTTCTCGCCGCGATCGACGACGCGCTCGCCGAATTCGGGCTCAAGGCGGTCGAGGTGCCGCTTGACCGGGCCACGATCCGGCTTGGCGTGTCGCAGGGGACGCCTCAGGGTCCGGGCGACGTCAGCGGCGAACAGGTCCTGGCGCGGGGAAGCGGATGTCCGCTGCAGGCGTCGGGGTCGTTGGCGGTTTACAGGCCGGGCGCGGCCGAGGCCGTCTGGAAGACGAGCATGTTGGCCCGGTGCGACGGCGTCTGGATCATCCACGAGAAAGACGCAGACGCTGAAGTGGAGAGCCGCGTGCGGCACGAGGTGTGCGAACAGCTGCGCGTGGCGTTGCGGATCCGGTCGTGAGATTCCTGCCGATGCCCCGCTTCCTTCGCTTCGCCCCCGCGCTCCTGATCCTGGCCGCCTGCGGCGGTCCGCCGGATCCGGTGGTCGCGCCGGCGGACAAGCCGGTCGCGCAACGGGAGGAGCCGGCCGCGCCGGTCCCGGCGGGGCGCGACCTCGCGCGCGAACGCGCGGCATTCATGGAAATGCTGGCGGCGAGCGCGGAACCCGCGGATCGCGAAGCCCTGAGGCAGCACCTGTACGATCCGGACCGCGAGGTGGCCGACCGCGCGTTCGACCTTCTCGCGGGAATGAACGATCCGCCGACGACGATCGAGCGATTCGTGAAGCGCCGCCCGCCGCTCGAGGAAGGCGTAGAGAGCTTCGGGGAGCAGGCCCGGCTCTTCCTCGAATCCCTCACCGATCCGGATCTCCGCGAGGCCGCGGTTTCGCACGCGCTGGCGCGGGCGGTGGGCGGGCCGCTCAAGGCGTTTCCGTTTCCGGAGGGACGGACGCCGCGGCCGTATGAACTGAAGGACAGCCCCTGGCACCGGGGGGGCGGGGTCGTGAGCGAGGACGGTCTCGCGCTGGAACCGCCTGAGAAGGAAAGCGGCATGGTCACGGTGGGAGGGGCGCTGCCGCGCGAGCGGGAGGACATCTGGGAGGTGCACCCGGAGGCGCCGCTGCCGGGAGCCTGGTCGGTGCACGTGCCGCGGCGGGCGGCCGCGGCGGCGGGCGGGTTCTGGCTCGGGTGCGCGCTGGCCGCGCGGCGGGAGGGCGATCCGCTGCTGGTGCACGGCGGTTCGCGACCGGTTCCGCGGGAGGGCGGCCTGGCGTTCGAGACCCGGGACGGACGCACCGCGATCGTCCGCCGGCGCGGCGGAGAAGTCGCCTGGGAGCTGCCCGCGGATTGCCGCCTTCTCGAACTTCGCGCGGACGGGCCGGCGCACTTCGTGGTCGCCGGGGAGTGGAGCCTGGGCGGGTCGGTCTTCGCGCGCGTGCGGCTCGAGGACGGGCGCGCCGAGTGGGCCGTTCCGCTCGGAAAGGACATGCGCCTGGCGGCCGACGACGGGGAACTCTTCTGGTTCGTGAACGGCGAGAGCGCCGTCGCGGCGGTCGAGCGCGAAACCGGGGCGCTGCGCGCCTCGTTCGTGTGGGCGGGGCACCAGTTCCACTCCCCCGCCACGCGGCTCACGTTCGACGCCCCCACCGGCCGTTTCCTCGTCGACGCCAGCGCCGGCACCATCACCTCGATCCCTCGCGCGACGCTGCTCGAGCAGTCCCGCACCGCCGCGCGCCCCGCCGCGATCGCGTCATTCGCCGACGTCTTCACGCTCGACCTCGTGGTGCGCGACCTGCCCCTGCGGTTCGGCGACACCGCGGCCCCGCGCGACGAGCAGGAGCCCCCGCTCGACGGGCCCGCGGAGGACCACTCTCTCTGGAACTTCTTCGTCGGCCGTTTCGAGGAAGAGAAGTTCAGCGGCCTCAAGACGGACGGCTGGGAGGAGAGGTGGGACGCTTACGCCGCAGGGCTCGTCGCGCGCGCGGGCGCGCTGGGGATGAATGCGAAATCTCTCGGGGAGTGCCTCGCCGTGGTGAGGCCGGCGAAAGGCAGCGAGAAGGCCTACGCTCCCGTGAACGTCTACCGGGTCCGGTGGAACGGTGAGGCGGCGTGGATCGTGGTGCTCAAGTGGGAGATGTGCATGAAGGACCGGGCGCTGAGCCTGGCGCACATCTGCGTGCACGCGTTTTCCGTGAAGACGCGGAAGAAGCTCGCGTATGTGACGTGCGGGTGAGCGCGTGAAACCGTCAGAGTTTGTGAAAAAATCGGCCTGGGATGCTCCGTCGGCCGGCAGGGAGACCCACGGTCGGCAGAACTGGACGAGCCGGCCGACTCCGCCCCCCAGTCCGTTTTTTTCACAAACTCTGGGGGGCAAAGCACTTCCTGAGAGCGTGAGAAAAATCGAACGCAGGCGCGGTCGGGGCGAGCTCGCGAAGCGAGCGAGGTCCGACCGCACCGTAGATCGATTTTTTCTCACGCTCTCAGCGCTCCTCCTCGTCCTTGCGGCCTCTTCCGC
>JACPRD010000063.1 GCA_016190145.1 Planctomycetota bacterium
CCACTACCGCCTCCGCTGCTTCCTCCACCGCTGCTTCCTCCACCGCTGCTGCCGTGCCCGCCGCTCCGATGACACCCTGCCGCCGCAACCCCGACCGCCAGCACCGCCGCCAGCACGCCAACCGCGCGCAGTCGCCACCCCATGGCCCGCCCTCCTCGAAGGCCGGGTCCCCGCCGTCCCGAACGGGGGACAGGTGTCCCATGGTGGGGACGAAGCGGGGCACCGGCCGATGTGTGGAGGCACGTATCGCAAAGGCCGGGCCCTTCTGATCAAGAGGCCGCGCAGCGGCCCCCCTGCCCCTGCCCCCGCCCGCGCCCGCGCCCGGCCGGTCTCTTCGAAGCAGGCTCCGTTCTCGACGCAGCGAACGATCGGGCTCGTTCCCCGACCCCGCGATCTGCCTGGATACGCATCTGCCCGGTCAGACCGCGCAAATCCGGAGCTTGCTGTGTTTCGCGATGGCCTTGAAGTCCCGGTCCTGGCTGAGCAGCTCGGCGTCCGCGGCGAGGCACGTCTGGGCGATGATGCAGTCCATGGCGCCCCGGACCGTGACGCCGCGTCTCCGGAGCGTGCGGTACAGGCGTGCGGCCTCCGCGTGGCCCTCTCCGTCGAGCACCATCAGGGGCAGGCTCAGGAGGACGGCGCGTCCGTCCTCGAATTCCCTGTTGTCCGCGAGACCCAGCAGGACTTCCGTGATGATGACCGGCGCGATTCCGATCCTCTCGCCTGCGGACAAGGCCTGTTCCAGGCGGGCGACGTGGGGTCCGGAATCGCCATTGAACCAGTCGACCCACACGGCGGAGTCAACGAGGAGCAAGGCGGTTTCTCCGGCCCGCGGCGATGTCGCCCTTCCAGTGAAGCTTGCCGCGCAGCCGCCGGAGCTCCGCGTAGGTGGTCTCCTGGTCCGCGAGCCTTCGGAGCGCCGTGTCCACGGCGCGCCGTTTCGTCGTAACTCCCAGGATCTTCATGACGCGGCGGACGAGGCTGTCGTCGATCACTATGTTCGTGCGGCCCATGGGGCGCTCCCGCTCATACACCAAAATAGATCTGGAAGGTGTATGCCGATTGTAGCGGGACGCTGGGCGGACGATCAAGCTGAAGCGGATTCCGGGAGGTATCGGGGAAACGGACTCGTCCCGAACCACGGCAATCTGCGTGGATGCGCATTCGCAGGGGGGTATACTGCACGGCATGAAGCCGACGAACTACCTCTTCCCGATCATGGTCGAGTGCCTCGAAGAAGGCGGCTACTACGCCGAGTGTCCGGTCCTCCAGGGCTGTCACGTCGAGGGAGACACATACGCCGAGGCGGTCGAGAATCTCGAGGATGCGATTCGACTGTTTCTCAAGTCATATCGCGAACTCGGGAAGCCGCTTCCGGCAATTCCGAGGATTCAACGGCGGACTGCTGTGACGGGCGGCATCCCGATGGCTATCCGGGAAGTTTCGTAAATGGGCGAGCGGCTGCCCGCCGTGAAGGACCGAGATCTCGTTCGGGTTCTGAAGAAGATAGGGTTCGAGTTCTTTCGGGCGGGGAAGGGGAGCCACGAGATCTACCGCCGCGCCTCCGACGGGAGACACGCGGTTATCCCCAGACACGCGGGGCAGGATCTCAAGCGTCGAACGCTGACGTCGATTCTGACGGACGCGGGATTGAGCATCGAAGACCTGCGCCGACTGCTCAAATCGTGAAGCATCTGGTCGGTCCTGCCTGCGCGTGCGCCCTCGTTTGTCCCGCGAATTGCTGATCGATAGGTCGCGCAGCGGCCGCCTGCCCCCGCCCGCGCCCGGTCGTTCGCTGCGACGAGGGAGGAGCTTTCTTCACAGGACAGGCCGGGCGCGGGCACGGGCGCGGGAACGGGGCCGCTTTGCGGCTAGGGGAACAGTTTCGCCCCCTGGATCTCCACGAGGATCTCGGGCTTCGGGCATTCGTGCCCCGCGCCCTTGTCGCTCCCCTCGCTTCCCTCGCCGCCGCAGCCGCCGCCGGCTTTGACGCGGACGATGCCCTGGACGAGGACTTTTTTACCGACGGCGTCCTTCGGGAACAGGACGGCGTCGTTGAGCGACTTCGCGATCGCGCTGGATTTGCCGTCCGAGACTTCGACCCAGCAGCCCTTGCCCGGGCAGAGTTTCTGGACGGTGCCTTCGATCTGCACGGTCTTGTCCTTCATCGCTTCCGTCAATTCGGAGAGCGCGACGACCGTTCCCTTTTCGAACTTCGCTCCGCCTTCCCAGTCCGACTTCACGGACGCTTCCTCGGTTCCGCTGCACGACGCCAGCACGGCCGACGCGATCAGCACGGCGACGACTTTCAGCCTCATCTTGCGTTCCTCCGCAAATGGAATATCGAGTCCGTTCCTCACTCCTATCTCCTGTCTCCCGTCTCCAGTCTTCCTTTGAGCACGTCCCACTCCGCGTCCACGTGTCCCTGGATCTGCCTCACCTGCGCCGCCGTCAGATGCGCGAACCGTCCCTGGTCCTTGAGGTATTCCGCGACCGGCCGTTTCGGCGGATCCTGCGTGAGCCGCCATTTGGTGCCGCCCTCGACTTCGTAGAGCGGGAAGACGCGCGACTCGACGGCGCGGCGCGCCAGCGAGATGCCGAGGCGTTCCTCGGACTTCCAGCCGGGCGGGCACGGCGAGAGGATGTGGATCATCCGGAAGCCGCGCGTGCGGCCGGCCCTCTCGAACTTGGCGATCAGGTCCTCGGGGTACGCCACCGTCGCGGTCGCGAAGTACGGCGCGCGATGGGCGCACACGATTTCGCCCATGTTCTTCTTCGGCTGTAGCTTCGGCATCGCGCCCGGCGGCGTCGTCGTGGTCCACGCGAGCTCCGGCGTCGCGCTCGACCGCTGGACGCCCGTGTTCATGTACGCCTCGTTGTCGTAGCAGACGTACAGGAAGTCGTCGTTGCGCTCCGCCGCGCCCGAGAGCGCCTGGAGCCCGATGTCGAACGTGCCGCCGTCGCCCGCCCACGTCATCACCGTGATGTCGTCGATCCCGCGCGCGGCGAGGCCGGCGCGGATGCCGCAGGCGGTGGAAGCGGCGGTCTCGAACGCGCAGTGCAGGAACGGAACTCCCGTGGCGCTGTACGGCCACGGCCCGTCGCACACCGCCCAGCAGCACGCGGGGCCCGCGATCATCACGCGCCGCCCGAGCGCCTTGAGCGCGAGCCGCATCGAAAGCGCCGCGCCGCAGCCGGGACACGCGAGGTGGCCGTGCCCCAGGATCTCCTCCTTCGGCACCCGCTCGAACTTCGCCTGCGTCGGCTCCGCGATCGCCGGCACGTACTTCACGCCTTGTGGCCGATCCATGCGATCTCCTCCTCCTTTTTCGGCCCCATCGCCCGGTCGAAAACCTCTTCGATCGAATCCGGCGTGAGGTCGCGCCCGCCCAGCCCGCCGATGAACCCGCGGACCTCCGGCGCCTTCGGCATCCCGTAAAGCGCGCTCTTCAGCTCTTCACAGAAAATCCCGTGGTGCCCCGGCGAAATGTTCCGGTCGAGCACCGCGACGCGCTTCGCCCCCGCCAGCGCCTTCCGCAGCTCCACGGCGGGGAACGGGCGGAAGAGCCGGACGCGCACGAGCCCGACCTTCTTGCCTTTCGCGCGCAGCTTGTCCACGACGTCCTGCGCCGTGCTCGCCGGCGTCGCGCTCGCCACGAGGATCGTGTCCGCCCCTTCCGTCCGGTACTCCTCGATCAGTCCGTAGCGGCGGCCGAACATTTTCGCCCAGTCGTTGTCGGAGCGGCGGGCGGCTTCGAGGGCGGCGGTCATGGAGGCCTGCTGATTGAAGCGGAACTCCTGGTAGACGTCGGGGCCGTTGAGGCCGCCGAAGGCGCAGGGATTGTCGACGTCGAGGACGAACTTGGGTTTACGGGGGGGGAGGAAGCGGTCGACGTCGGCGGCGTCGGGGACATCGACAGGTTCGGCGGTGTGGCTGAGGACGAAGGCGTCGAGGACGATCATGACGGGGAGGTCGACTTCTTCGGCGATGCGGAAGGCCTGGACGGTGGTGTCGAAGACTTCCTGGGCGTCCTGGCAGTAGAGCTGGATCCAGCCGGTGTCGCGCTGGGCGAGGGAGTCGTTCTGGTCGGTCCAGATGGTCCAGCCGGGGGCGACGGCGCGGTTGACCTCGGCCATGACGATGGGGACGCGGGCGAGGGCGGCCCAGTGGAGGAGTTCGTGCATGAGGAGGAGGCCTTGCGAGCTCGTGGCGGTGAACGCGCGGGCGCCGGCGTAGGCGGCGCCGATGCACGCGGCCATGGCGGAGTGTTCGGACTCGACGGGGATGTACTCCGCCTTGAGTTCGCCTTTCTTGATGAGGTCGGCGATGCCTTCGATGATGGTGGTCTGAGGGGTGATCGGGTATGCGGGGACGACCTGGGCCCGGGCGCGCGCGGCGCCCCAGGCGACGGCTTCGTTGCCGGTGATGACGTCTCTCATGTTCCCACCCTCTTGATGTGGATCGCGCCGCGCGGGCATTCCTCGGCGCAGATGCCGCAGCCTTTGCAGAACTCGTGCAGGATCCGGTAGCCGTTTCCTTCGCGGACGATGGCGTTGTCGGGGCAGAAGACGAGGCAGTTGTCGCACGCCGTGCAGGTGCCGCAGGAGAGGCAGCGGCGGGCCTCGGAGACGGCGGTTTCGCGATCGAAGCCGCAGTTGATCTCGCGGAAGTCGTGCGCCCGCGCGCGCAGGTCGGCGTGCGGGGGCTCGAGGCGGGCGGCGCCGCGGAACCACGCGACGTTGACGCGGTCGAGCGGCATCAGGTCGGGGCGCGCGCCGCGGGCGGCGGGGAGGTCCTCCAGGATTCCCGTCTTCCCCGTGAACTTGCGCTCGATCGCCGCCGCGGCCCGGCGGCCGTGGCCGATCGCCTCGCTCACCGTGGCGCCGTTCTCGAGATCCCCGCCCGAGAAGACGCGGCCGTTCATCAGCCACATCCCCTCCAGCGGGCCGCGGTCCACCTCTTCTCCCGCCGCCACCAGCACCGATTCGCAGGCGAGCTCGAACTCGCTTCCCGGCACCGGTTCGACGGAGCGGCGGCCGGAGGCGTCGGGCGCGCCGGGGCGGGTGCGGAGGCAGCGGAGCGAAGCGACTTTCCCGTCGCGGGCGGTGACGGCGGCGGGGGAGGCCTGGAACACGAACTGCACGCCTTCGTCGCGGGCTTCGTTGACTTCTTCCGGGAACGCGGGCATGTCCGGCCGCAGGCGGCGGTAGACGACGGTCGGCTCCGCGCCGTCGCGGAGGGCGACGCGGGCGCAGTCCATCGCGGTGTTGCCGCCGCCGACGACGCAGACCCGTCCCTCGAGCTTCACGCCGTGCCCGAGGGCGCTTTCGCGCAGGTACTTCGTCCCCTCGTAGACGCCGGGCAGGTTTTCGCCCGGGACGCCCATCTTCCGGGACGCCTGCCGGCCGACGCCGAGGAAGACCGCGTCGAAGCGGGAGAGGTCGGCCTTGACGAGGTTGTCGCCGAGGCGGCGGTTCTTGACGAACGTCACGGGCAGGCCTTCGAAGACCCGCAGTTCCGCGTCGAGGATCTCCGGAGGGAGGCGGTAGGGGGGGATGCCGGTGCGCAGGAGGCCGCCGAGCACGGGCAGGGCTTCGAAGACCATCACGCGGAATCCCTGGCGGCCGAGGTAGAACGCGCACGACAGCCCCGCGGGGCCGGAGCCGATGACCGCGACGCGCTCGACGCGCGCGGCGCGCGGCTCGAGGCGGGCGCCCGACTTCAGCCCGTGGTCGCCGATCGCCCGCTCCACGTCGTGCACCGCGACCGCGCCTTCGAAGACGCTGGCGCGCGAGCACGCCGATTCGCACGGGTGGGGACAGACGCGGCCGCAGAGGGCGGGGAAGGGGTTGGCCTCGCGGAAGATCTCGAGGGCGAGGTCGAGGTTGCCCTGTGCCGCGGCGCCGATCCATTTCGAAATGTCGGTGCCCGCGGGACATTTCGCGACGCACGGCGGCGTGAGGTCGGCGTAGTACGGCTCCTGCACGCGCCAGGAGCCGGTGCGGTTGTGTTCCATGCGTCCTTCGGAGCGCGCGTTGAGCGGGATGTCCGCGGCCCCGGTGAACGTGATCCTGCCGTTGGCTTCTCTCTTCATGCGGTGGCCTTTCCAGGAGGCACGACGGCGGCCGATTCGTACGCGTCGCGCGCGGCCGCGAGGTTCTCTTCCAGCTTCGTCGAAACGCCGCGCCGGATCGCCTCGAGGACCGACTCGAGCTTCACCACCCCCGTGACGCGCGCGAACGCGCCGAGGATCGCGGTGTTGATGATCGGCGTCGCGCGCGTGCCGAGGCCGCGGCGGACGGCGATGGCGGAAGCGTCGATCCAGGCGACGGCGGCGCCGTCGCGGCGGATCGAGGGGGGCTGGGGGGCGTTCACGAGGACGGTGCCGTCCGCGCGCAGGCCGGCGAAGACGTCGACGGCGTCGAGGAGGGAAGGGTCGAGCACGACGACGTGGTGGGGCTTCATGGCGCCGCTCCGGTCGCGGATGCGCGAGGTGCCGATGCGGACGAACGCCGCGACGGGGGCGCCGCGGCGCTCGACGCCGAAGGTCGGAAAGGTCTGGACGCCCTTGTCTTCGAGGAAGGCGGCGGTGGCCAGCAGGCGGGAGGCGATGACGGCGCCCTGTCCGCCCCGGCCGTGCATGCGGATTTCGGTTACGGTTGTTCCGGGCATGGGGACCTCTCTCACGGGGTTGGTCCTGTTCCGGGGTGCGGGCGCGCCACTGGCGCGCCCGCACGGCGGTGAATCAGGGGCTCGGTTTTGTGATCCGTGGACGCGATGACCAACGCATCGACCGCGGTCAGACCCATTTCGGAGGCGATCACGGGATTGGCGTCGACTTCGAGAACCTGCGGGTGGCGCTCCATCCATTTCGCGAGCGAAACCAGCGCTGCGGCGACGGCGGAAATCGCCTTCGGGAGCCGCAGGGCGAGGCGCCGGCCGGCGTTCGTCTCCGCGATCATCGAGCGGGCCTCGGACCGCGCGATCCGTCCGATGCGGATCGCGACGTCGCGGGACAGCTCGGTCCAGACGCCGCCGCCGCCGAACATCACGACGGGGCCGAACACAGGGTCGCGGCGCGCGCCCAGGAGCAGCTCGTGGCCGCCGGCCGGAAGCATCTCCTGCACGACCGCGGCGGGACCGAAGGCGCCCGAGATCGCGCGCCAGGCCGCTGGAAGGGACTTTTCCGTGACGTTCAGGACGACGCCGCCCCGGCGCGATTTGTGCGGGCCGGCGTGAAGGGCCTTGAGGACGACGGGGAAGCGGAATCTGCGGGCCGCGATGCGGGCTTCGGCGAGCGAGGCGACGGCGGCCTGCCGGCAGCGCGGGATGCCCGCCTTTTCGAGCAGCTCGGAGGACTCGTACGGGTCCAGCGCGCGGCCCGCGGCCGGCACCGCGGGTTTCTCGGCGACCTTCTTCGCGCCCCGGTTGAGCAGCGCGAACGCCCGCACCGCGCGCTCCGGCGTCGGGAACATCGGAATCCCCGCTTCCGCGAACGCGGTCTGGATCATCGGCACGTCCGCCACGAATCCCAGCACCGGGATGCGCGACTTCGCCTGGGCGAACGCCGCGCCGAACCGCTCGCGATCGAGTCCGACGTTGATGGCGAGGAGCGCGCCGACCTGCGGGTCGGCCGCGATCGCCTCGACGCAGCCGGGGAACCGCTCGGGGTCGCACTGCGGCGTCATGTCGTCGGGATTCGTGAGCGCGCCGAACTCCGGCACGAGCGCGCGCACCGCCGCCTGCGTTTCGGGCCGGAGCTCGGGCACCGGGACCCCCGCTTCGTCCGCCGCGTCCGCCGCCGCGACGCACGGGCCGCCCGAGATCGTCACGATCGCCAGCCCCTTCGAGACCGAAATCCCCCGCGGGTAGGCGCTGTACGCCGCGAGCGCGTCGAAGAACTCGTCGGTGTCGCGCGCGACGACGACGCCGGCCTGGCGGAGCGCGGCGCGCACGACCTCGCCGTCGCCCGCCATCGAGCCCGTGTGCGACTGCGCGGCGCGTTTTCCGGCGCCCGTGCGGCCGACCTTGAGCGCCACGACGGCGCGGCGGGAGGCGAGGCGTCGGCAGGTTTCGAAGAAGCGGGGGCCGTTCTTGATTTCCTCGACGAAGAGGCCGACGACCCGCGTGCGGGGGTCGTCCTCGAGCCATTCCATGACGTCGGCGTGGGTGATGTCGGCCTGGTTGCCGATGGAGGCGAAGACCGAGACGCCGATGGCGCGGCGGCGGAGTTCGCCGAAGAGGAGTCCGCCGTACGCGCCGCTCTGGGAGACGAAGGCGAGGTTGCCCTCGCGGCGGGGGAGTTCCCAGAAGTAGGTGGCGTTCAGGTGCCCCGGGAGGTTGTAGACGCCCATGCAGTTGGGGCCGAGGATGCGGAGGCCCGACGCGCGGACTTCCTCCTGCAGCGCGGCGCCGTCGCCGCCCATCTCGCCGAAGCCGCTCGCGAGGATGACGGCGGCCTTCGCGCCGCGGGCCGCGGCGTCGCGGATCGCCCCCGGCACCGCGCGGTTCGGGATGCTGAGGAGAACGAGGTCGGGCGCCTGCGGGAGCGAGCGCAGGTCGGTGTAGACGGACCGCTTCAGAATCTCGCCGCCCTGTGGGTTGACCGGGTACACGTTCCCCACGAATCCGTAGTCGAGCACGTTCTTGAGCAGCACGTGCCCGAGCTTCGAAGGGTCGCGCGACGCGCCGACCACCGCGACGGAGCGCGGATGGAACAGCGGATCGAGCGCGCGGCGAGGCTCAGCGATTTCCACGGACCGCCCTCCACACGCGCTCGGGGATCATCGGAAGCTCGCGCAGCCTGACGCCCGTCGCGTCGAAGATCGCGTTCGCCACCGCCGCCGCCACCGGCACGATCGGCGCCTCGCCCAGCCCCTTGGCCCCGAACGGCCCCTCGGGATCGTCCGTCTCGACGAGCACCGGCACGATCTCCGGCATGTCGCGCGGGCCGGGCATACGGTAGTCGAGGAAGTGGCCGTTCTGGATCCTGCCGTCCTTGAGGACGCATTCTTCGAAGAGGGCGTAGCCGATCCCCTGGAGGACGCCGCCCTCGATCTGTCCTTCGGCGTGCATGGGGTTGATGGCGCGGCCGACGTCGTGCGCGGCGATCACGCGCTTGACGTCGACTTTTCCGGTCTCGAGGTCGACCTCGACTTCGACGCCGTGGCATCCCCAGGTGTATGCGGCGGAGACGTTGCCGTGGTTCGTCTTGTCGGCCATCGCCGTCGGCGGGTCGTAGTACGCGGACGCGTGGATCAGGCGGCCTTTCTGGCGGAAGTGTTCGGAGCGGACCACCTTGTCGAGCGGCGCGTCCGCGGGCAGCCCGAGCGTCCGGCGCGCATCTTCGACCTGCTTCTTCGCGTCTCGCGCCGCGAGCCGCACGGCGTTGCCCGCGATGAACGTCGTGCGCGACGCGTGGACGCCGACGTCCCACGGCCGGATGTCGGTGTCGGCGTTCGTCGCGACGCGCACCGCGGAGACGGGCACGTCCATTTCTTCGGCGGCGATCTGCGCCATCGCCGTTTCCATGCCCTGGCCGATGTCGGTCGCACCCACGACCACCGTGACCTTCCCGAAGTCGTCGACCTTCACCGTCGCCCCGCACCCGTCGCTCCGGTAGATGCGCGCGCCGCCGCCGACGTGGAAGACCGCCGCCACGCCCGTGCCGCGCGCGACGTGCGCGTCCGGCGACTTCGCGGGCCGCCGGAGCCGCTTCCGGACCGCCTCCAGCACCTCCCGGAACCCGCACGACGTGATCCGCGCGCCGCCCGGCGTCGTCTCTTCCGGAGAGTTCGCGTTCTTCAACCGGAACTCGATCGGGTCCATCCGGAGTTCGCGCGCGAGCTCGTCCATCTGGGATTCGAGCGCGAAGAGCAGCTCGGGGTTTCCGAACCCGCGGAAGGCGCCCGTCGGCTGCGTGTTCGTCGTCACCGTTCGGGCGCGGAACTTCGCCGCGGGGCACCGGTAGAAGCTCCCGAAGGTGTTCACCATCACGACGGGCGTCATCGCGCCCCAGGACACGTACGCGCCGCAGTCCACCACGACGTCCGCCTCTCGCGCGAGCAGCGTCCCGTCCGCCGCCGCGGCCGTCTTCATCCGCACGACGGTGCGCGGCCGCACCGGGTCCGTCTGGAAATCCTCGTCCCGGCTGAACAGGATCCGCACCGGCGCGTTCGCCTTCCGCGCGAGCAGCGCGACGATCGCCTCGTGCGGGTACAGATCGAGCCGCGCCCCGAATCCGCCGCCGATGCACGGCTGCACCAGCCGGATCTCCGCCGGCGCCACCCCCAGGGCCTCCGCCAGGTCGCGCTGCACCAGGAACGGAATCTGCGTCGGATCGTAAATCGTCAGCCGCCCGTTCCCGTCCCACTCCGCTACCGCCCCCGCCGGCCCCAGGCACCCGTGCTGCTGCGCCGGCAACCGGAACAGCCCCTCCACCACCTTCGCCGCCTTCGCGAATCCCGCCTTCACGTCCCCGTGCTCGTACAGGTGCGTCTGCACCAGGTTCGACCCGCGCTCCTCGTGCAGCACCGGCGCCCCCGCGGCCAGCGCTTCCTCCATGTCGAAAACCGCCGGAAGCGCCTCGATCTCGACTTTGATCCGCGCGCACGCCTCCACCGCCGCCTCGACGTTCACCGCCGCGACCGCCGCGAGCTCGTCTCCGATCCGCCGCACGCGGTCGCCTTTGAGCGCGCTCGTGTCCTTCGCATACCCCCACCGCCGCGCCGGAATGTCCTTCGCCGCCAGCACCGCCCGCACGCCCGGCACCTGCCACGCCCCCGAAACGTCCACCGACACGATCCGCCCGTGCGGCACGCGGCTCCGCAGCACCGCCGCCTCCAGCATCCCCGGCAGCCTCAGGTCCTGCACGTACCGCGCTTTGCCCGTCGCCTTGTCGGCGGCGTCAAGCTTCGGAACGCGTTGTCCGACGGAGCGGTATTCGTTCATGTCTGCGCTCCTCCGGCGACTCCTTCCGGAACGAGAACCCGCGAAACCGCCTCGATCGCCTTCAGACCCTGGCCGAAGCGGCCCATCGCCTCGTGATTCTTCATGAGATCGCCATACGGGAGATATCGCATCCGCATCTCCGCGATGGTTGCGAACGCCGGACGCATGACCTGCTTGCGAACATCGGCCTCGCGCAGATCGTCCGCGACGATGTAGAGGCCAGCGGCCTCCGCCGGCGCAGCCTTGGCCAGGTCGAGAAGCCTGAGGATGCCCGAGTAGATCGACGTGGTGTGCTCGACTTCGAAGGCCGCGCTGACCGTCTGGTCGCCCTTGGCGATCCAGAGCACGTCGATCAGTTTCAAAGTGTCCGCTCCCGCGGCCGCTGCGAGCGCCGGCGGCAACTCGGGGAGACATCCCTCTGAAAGAAGCTTGTTCTGATACTTCCTCCCGCGGTCGTTCGAGGCGACCCAGACGTCGAATCCCAGCGCTCTCCCCAGATCCAGCAAAGACGCCTGGATCCGGCTGTGTGACGCGTCGCCCTCACCCTCTTTTTCGATCTGCCGCCGCGCGGCAGCCGCTTCCTCGCGCACCTGGCTGAGATCCTTCTCCCAGCGCGCGCGTGCCTCGATGTCGTCAGGGGGCGGGGGAGGCTGGAGAATTCCACCACCCACGTCAAACGCCAGCCCGGCGATCGCGCCCAGGTCGTTCGAGAGCTGGTCCCGGTACTCGTCGTTCAGCCGCAGCATTCCCTGCCGCATCGCAAGATACTCGCCCCAGCGCCCCAATTTCACTTTCGCCCCCGTCAGCGCGTTGTACCCCTTCACAATCGCGGTGTTGCTCGGCGGCATGAGCGTCGGATGCAGGAAGTACAGCAGGTTGGCGACAGCCGGTCCGAGGCCTTTGATCTTCAGGTCGTCCATCCGTCGAATCGCCGCGAGGAGGTCGCCCTCCTTCCCGCAGCACGAGCACGTCTTCAGAAACTGCCCGAAAGCGAGCTGGTTCTCCCGGTTTTCGTAGATGTCGGGGATGCGCAACTTCGGCTTCCAGAGAAACGCGTGGTCGGCACCCTTGAAGATCTGCCTCTGTTCAGCCACGGACCCGACGACGGTTTCGAGCGAGGATCCCTTGTAGGCCGTCCCGAATGTGCCGTCCTCGATCTCCCTCACCACCTCGCCGATGCCGCGCCGGATCGACCCGAAGTTCTTCAGCCGCTCGTCCCACAGGAACCAACGGTTGCAGGTCGACGCAGGCTCGGTCCGCCAGCGCGTGATCAACGCCCTGATGGCTTCTTCAGGCATGGGGCGACCCTCCCCTGGATCCGGCGTGACGAATCGCCTCCTGGATCTTCGCGTACCCCGTGCACCGGCACAGATTCCCCTCCAGCACGTCCGCCGACTTCGCCGCGAGGATCATCCCCGGCGTGCAGAACCCGCACTGGATCGCACCTTTCGCGATGAACGCCTCCTGCATCGCGTCGAGCTTCCCGTCCTTCGCGAGGCCTTCGATCGTCGTGACGGAAGCGCCCTCCGCGTCCGGCGCGAGGGTGAGGCAGCTCACCACGGCCTTCCCGTTCAGCAGCACCGTGCAAGCGCCGCAGTCGCCCGTCGAACATCCCTCGCGCACCCCCGTCAGGCCGAGGTCCTCGCGCAGCACCTCGAGAAGCGTCCTGTGCGGCGCGACCTCGAGCGCCACCGCATGGCCGTTCACGGTCATGTTGAGCCTGCGTTTCATGAGGCCGCCTTCGCGAGGGCGCGTCCCGCGAGGACCCGCACCAGTTCCCGCCGGTACTCCGCCGTCGCGCGCACGTCGTCGATCGGCGCGCACCGCATCGCCGCCTCCTCCGCCGACGCCGCGACCCGGATCGGCGTCGGCGCGACCGCGCCCAGCGCGAGCCGCGTCTCCTTCGACACCACCGCGCACGCCACGCTCACCACCGCGAGGTCCATCGCGCGCCGGGTGCAGAACTTGATGAAGCACCCCCGCGCGGGCGCCGACGGAATCCGGATTCCCGTGAGAATTTCGTCCGGCGCGAGCGCCGTCCGCCCGGGGCCCGCGAAGAAACTCCGAATCGCGATCGTCCGCTCGCCGCGCGGCCCCACCGCGATCATCTGCGCGTCGAGGCAGAGAAGCGGCGGCGCGAGGTCGGCCGCCGGCGACGCGTTGCACAGGTTTCCCCCCGCCGTCGCCATCGCGCGCACCTGCGGCGACGCCATCTCCATCGCCGCCTCGCGCAGCAGCGGCCACCGCTTCGCCACCACCTCCGACCGTTCCAGCTCCTCGATCGTCGTCAGCGCCCCGACCGTCACCCAGTCCCCGCGCTCCTCGATCCCCCGCAGCGTCTCGATCCGCTTCAGGTTGATCACCCGGTCCACGGGCCACTCCCGCCGCTTGAGCCGCACGAGCAGATCCGTCCCGCCCGCGAGCAGCCGGTTCTTCCCCGGCGCGCCCAGCAGCGAAACCGCTTCCTCGATCGACCGCGGCTCCTCGTATTCGAAAGGTCTCATGCGGACTCCATCCCTTTCAGAAGCGCCTTCCGGTTGGACTCGATCGCCTTCGGCGGGGAGATTTTCTCGAGGGCCGCGAGCAGGGAGGCGCGGGCGGGAAAGAGGTCCGGGCGCGCGGCGGCGGCGAAGCCGGCGAGGGCGATGTTGGCCGCGCGGGCGTTGCCGAGCTCGCGGGCGATCGCCGCGGCGTCGAGGGCGCGGGCGCCTTCGGCAGCGGCCGCGTTGGCGAAGCACTCGCCGCCGAACGCGCGCGCGTCCCCGAGCCGGGCCGGGTCGATCGCGAGCGTGGCGTCCGCCCGCCCCCGCCGCACGAGCGGCCCCGCGAAGTCCCCGATTTTCACGTGCGATTCGACGGCGCCGCCGCGCTGCGACATCCCGTGGTTCTCGCTCACGATCACCCCGCGCCCCTCGATCGCGGCGGCCTCCGCGAGAAGCTTCGTGAGGAACAGGATCCCCTGGCCTCCGAGGCCGAAGATGACGATCTGCGCCGGTCTTTCCGCTCTCGCGATCATGGGCGCGCCATCGCTCCCTTCACGGGAAGAATCGCGTCCGAAGGGCACATCTCGATGCACTGCCCGCAGTCCACGCACCGCGTGTGGTCGATCGTCACCTTGCCGCCCGCCGCGTCCTTCACCAGCCCCGGACACTCGCAGAATTTCAGGCAGTAGTCGCACCCGTCGCACAGCCCGGCCTCGACGTCGACCGGGATCCGCACCGCCGGCGGCTCCCGGAGCGCGCACGCCCTCCGCGCCACCACCACCGCGATCCCGCCCTCCGGCGCCTTCGTCCAGGCGCGCGCTTCCTTGAACAGCCCGATCCCGTCCTTCACCCGGTACGGATCGAACACGCGCACCCATTTCACGCCGAGCGCCCGGCAGATCTCCTCGATCTTCGCGCCCGCCTCCGCCGGCGTCGGCTGCGCGCCCGTCATCGCGACGATGCCGTTGTCCGACACGACGACGACGAAACGCGCGCCCGCGGCCACCGCGTTCAGGAGCGCGGGAATGCCCGAGTGGAAAAACGTCGAGTCGCCGATGATCGCGACGATCGGCACGTCGCGCCCGTCCTTCGCGTGCGCCCTCCAGAACCCCGTCGCCAGGCTGATCGACGATCCCATGTCGAGGCACGTGTCGATCGCCTTCTGGTTCGTCCCCAGCGTGTAGCAGCCGATGTCGCCGGAGTAGATGGCGTTGGGAAGCGCCAGCCGCAGTTCGTAAAACACGGAGCGGTGTCCGCATCCCGGGCAGAGGCGCGGCGGAAACGCGGCGCCCGCGGGAGCCGGCGCCGGCTCGGGCGCGCCCAGGATCCGCGCGATGACGTCGGGAGTCAGCTCCCCGTGCCCCGGCACGTGTCCCGTCAGCCGCCCCTGCACCTTCCGGCGGTCCGGAATCTGCACCTCGATCGCCTCGTCCGGCTCCTCGATCACGAGCACCCGGTCGTGCCGCGCGATGAACCCCATGACCTTCTGCACGGGAAGCGGGAAGGGCGTCCCGATCTGCAGCAGCGGAATGTCCCAGCCCTCTTCCTTCATCACGTCCCGCACCGCCGCCGCGGCGCATCCGCCCGCGATGATCCCGAACGGTCCCGGGCGGACGTCCTCGGCGTTCAGGGGCGACGATTCGAAATGCTTCCGGATCGCCTCGAGTTTGGCGTTGAGCTCGCCGTGAAGGGGCAGCCGGTACCGCGGCGTCGCGGCCCAGCGCGGCGGATCCTTCACAAATTTCGCCGGCCGCGCCGTGCGGTCGATCGTCCCCAGCTCCACCGGCTGGCGCGCATGGCACACGCGCGTGGTCGGCCGCAGCATCACCGGGATCCGGTGCCGCTCCGACAGCTCCATCGCCTCGCGCGCCATCGCGTGCGCTTCGCGCGGCGACGACGGATCGAGGACCGGGACCTTCGCGAAGATCGCGAACAGCCGCGAGTCCTGCTCCGTCTGGGAGGAATGCGGTCCCGGGTCGTCCGCCGGCACCACCACGAACCCGCCGAGACATCCGGTGTACGCCGCCGACAGGAGGGAGTCGCTCGCGACGTTCAGCCCCACCTGCTTCATCGCCACCGCCGACCGCTTCCCGCACATCGACGCCGCGAGGGCGACGTCGAAGGCGATCTTCTCGTTCACGGACCACTCGGTGGCGACATTGAGTCCCAGCTCCGTTTTCTGACGGATGACCTCTTCGAGGATCTCGGTGCTCGGCGTGCCGGGGTAGGCGGTGACGACTTCGCAGCCGCCTTCCAGGAGTCCGCGGGCGATGGCGCCGTTGCCCAGCAGCACGGCCCGTTCGGAGGAGGATCGGCCGGAAGGTATCGGAGCCGCCATGTCCCGATTGTAGGAGTGGCCCGTGAGGTCTACAAGTTAATTAAGGAGATTAATGATCGAGTTCGGCGTTCGGGGTTCGGAATTCGGCGTTGCTCGCGAGTCGCAGGCAATTCGATGGTCCATGCGTCGCGGGAGAGTCCGGGACCTCGGGGCGCGAAACGCCGAACGCCGAACACCAGACGCCGAACCCCGCACGGCCGGGCGCGCGGGCCGGCTATTCCTCCTTCGATGCGCCGAGCGACCGCTCGGCCGTGCGAACGAGCATCTCCACGCCCAGCGGCAGCGCGGCTTCGTCGATGTCGAATCGGTTCGAATGGTGCGGCGCCACGATGCCCCGCTTCTCGTTCCGGCACCCCAGAAAGAAGAAACACCCCGGCACCTCGTTCAGGAAGTACGACATGTCCTCGCCGCCCAGCGTCTGCACCTCGGTGTCCACGCGGCCGGCCCCGACCAGCCCCGCCGCCACGCCCCGCACCACGTCCGTCATCGCGCGGTCGTTGATCGTCGCGGGGTAGTACATCGTGTACTTCAGATCGAAATCCGCCCCGTACGCCCTCACCGCGTTCCCCACGATCTCCCGCACCATCGCCGGCAGCCGCCGGCGCAGCTTCGGATCGAACGTCCGGATCGTCCCCGCGAACTCTACCCGGTCCGGAATCACGTTGAACGCGTCCCCGCCGTGAATCCGCCCCACCGAACACACGATCGGCTTCAGCGGATCCACGAGGCGGCTCGAGAGCGCCTGAAGAGCCCCCACCGCCGCGGCCGCCGCGACGATCGGGTCGCGCGTCTGGTGCGGCGCCGCCCCGTGCCCGCCTTTCCCCGTCACCACGATCTCGAACTTGTCCGCCGCGGCGAGAAGCGGCCCCGGCCGCACGCCGAGCCGCCCGACGGGGAAGTCCGCCCAGAGGTGCAGCCCGAAGATCTCGTCCACCGCCGGATTCCTGAGCGCGCCGGCCTTGATCATCGGAAGCGCCCCTCCCGGCGACTCCTCCGCCGGCTGGAAAATCAGCTTCACGTTACCCGCCAGCCGCTTCCGCCGCCCCGCCAGCACCTCCGCCACGCCCAGCATCATCGCCGTGTGTCCGTCGTGCCCGCACGCGTGCATGACGCCGCGGTTCGTGGACTTGTAGGGCTTGCGTTCGAGTTCTTCGATGGGAAGCGCGTCCATGTCGGCGCGGAGGCCGACGGTTTTTTTCCCGTTCCCGCGGAGGACGGCGACGACGCCGGTCTTCGCGACGCCCTCGCGCACCTCGTAGCCGAGCGCGCGCAGTCGGCGCGCGACGGCGCCCGCGGTGCGCGTTTCGCGGAAGGCCATCTCGGGATGCGCGTGGAAGTCGCGGCGCCAGGCCGTGAGGTCTTTGGCGATGCGGGAGACGTCGGAGGAGACGTCGGGGGGGCGGGCCGGCATGCAGGAGTCCTTTTCAGGCGGGAAAAAAATCGGGCCCGTACGCGAGGTGACGCGCACGAGCCCTGACTTTTGATGACCCCGACATTCGATGGAGGTGATGGGAGTCGAACCCACGACCTCGTGAATGCCATTCACGCGCTCTCCCAGCTGAGCTACACCCCCGGGGTCGCTTAGGCGGTATGTAACTCTTTATCGCGGGGTTCGTCAATTGGACCGAAGAAATGGCGGAACAGGAGGGCTGTGGGGGGCGCGTTTTCCGTTCTTCGTTTCTCGTTTCTCGTTCCGGAATGCCTGGGGCGGGATGGGCGATTGAGGTTGAAGTTTCCCTTTGAAGTTGAAGTTCGCCTTCCTCGCTTGGCCTGGCCGCGGTTGGTGTAGAATCACGGGTGTCCGAAGTGGCGGTTTGCCAGCCTCTTCGCACGCAAGCCAGTTTCCTTTACAATGATGCAGGTTTTACAGCGATCTGAAGGGTCGGCGCTTGGCTGTAAGCCCCTTCAATCAATGGACTTATAAAGTTATCCCCCCTGTCAGGCTCCGGCACACGACTTGCAGCCTGAGGGATCAACCTTTCGGAGACCGAAGATGCCTGAAGCGCGCGTCGTCTGCACCCTGGAAATCGAGACGGACGGAAAGTCCCGGACGCTCACCCTGGACGACAAGATCGTCAGCTTCGGCCGGTCGCGGAAAAACACGGTCCCTCTTCGCGACGACGCCAAGGTGTCCGCTGAGCACTGCCAGATCGTCCGCCAGAAGGACGCCTGGACGCTGATCGACTGCGGGAGCAAGAACAAGACCTTCCTCAACGGGACGCCGGTCTCCGTCGCAGCCCTTCGGAACGGCGACAAGATCCGCGTGGGCAACACCAACGTGACGTTCCGCCAGGGCGAGCCTGCGCCGCTGAATCCGCGGGATGCCGAGCGGTTGATGGACGGCAAGCCGACGGTGAACGAGGCAGCCGCGAAGGCCATCGCGGCAGCGCTGACGCCGCCGAAATCTGACGAAAGGGCGGAGCAGAGGGCGCCGTCGCGGGCGGCGAAGAAGTCGAGCGGGCTCCGCGAGGCGGTGCGGGTTGAGCGAGGGGCGGGAAGGAGCGTTTCGGCGTTTGCGATGGCGTGCTTTTTCGTCGCGGGGACGCTTTCCGGCCTGACGGCGCTGTTCGTATTCGACGGCGGGCGCAAGGCGGAGAAAGCGCCGGTGGCCGCGAAGACCGAATCCGTGAAGCTTGCGGCGGGCGACGTGCTGGCTCAGCCGGCGGCGGATGCGGGGACACCTGTTGCGGATCCGCCGAAGGAAGAGCCGGTCGCGGTGAAGGACCCCGTGGTGCCGGAGCCGCCGAAGGAGGAGCCGGTCAAGCCCGAGCCGCCGAAGGAGGAGCCGGCGGACGTCGCGGTGAAGAATCCGGTGACGCCGGAGCCGCCGAAAGAGGAGCCTGTCAAGCCCGAGCCGCCGAAGGAGAGCCCGGTCGCTTCGGATCCGCCGCCCGCCGCGAGCGACGAGCCGCCCACGGGCGAGCCCGAGGACGTCGCGGCGAAGACGCCGCCGAAGGAAGACAAGCCCGAGGTGCCCGGTGGCGGGACGGCGCCGGAGGATCCGGACGAGGACAAGCGCCCGCCGACGCAGTTCATGGGCCTCAGGACGAAGCTCCGGAACGTGGTGTTCGTGATGGACGTGACGGGCTCGATGGAGGACCCGGCCTCGGTCACCCCGACGGAGTACAGCGGGCCGCCGGAGATCAAGCTCTCCGCCGAGATCAAGCGGCAGCTCGAGAAGTTCGACCGCAAGGACGTGAAGACGAAGCTCGACGCCGCGAAGTACGAGCTGGCCAACGCGATCGCCTGGCTGCACCCGGACGTGAACTTCACGGTCATCTTCTACTCGTTCTCGCCCACGCCCTGGCAGAACAAGTTCATGCCCGCGGCGGACAAGAACAAGATCGACGCGATCAAGCGCATCAAGACGCAGGCCGCCTGGGGCGGCACGAACATCTTCGACGCGCTGGAAAAGGCGTTCGGGATCATCGACGACCACAAGAAGACGCAGAAGAAGCCGGCCGCACCGCCCCCCGGCGGCGGAACCGAGGCGAAAAAGGCCGCCTACTCGATCTTCCTCGTGACCGACGGCAAGCACAACACCGGCCGCTTCCCTGACCCCGAGGAGTTCCTGCGCGAGATCAAGAAGCTGAATTCGGACGGCCGCGCGATCATCAACACGATCGGCGTCGGCCAGCCGGGCGTGGGCGTGGACCCGCCGGATCCGGCGTTCCTGGGGCGTCTCGCCGAAGAGAACGGCGGCGAGTGCAAGATGGTGAAATAACCAGAGAGAGGGAAACATGATCCGGATCAGCGTCATCGACGGAGCGCCCGCCCAGGAATTCACGTTCGACGAGGACATGATCTCGATCGGACGTTCGCGCCGGAGCACGCTCATGCTCTCCGACCAGACGCTCTCGCGCGTCCACTGCGAGATCGCCGCCGTCAACGGGCGGTTCCTCCTCGTGAATCATGCGAAGACCAACGGAACCTGCGTCAACGGCCAGCCCGTGGGCGAGGCGTTCCTCAAGCCCGGAGACACCCTGCTGGTAGGCCGCGTCGCGCTGAGATTCGAGGGCGGCGGCGAGGGCGGCGCCACGGAGAAGTCCGGCGGCAAGTCGGTGCGGAAGAAATTTTTCGGGCGGGCCCTGCGGAAGCGGATGGACCCGATGGTGTACGCGGTGGCGTATCTGGCCGGCCTGGCGGCGTCTCCTCTGCTGTACTTCGTGTTCCGCTAGAAGCCCTGTCCGCCTTTACCCGCCTTTATCCTTTTCCAAAGCCTTTCCTATCCCCAAAAAATCCGCCTTTCATCCCGACCTCCTCCCCAGCTTCGTTTCTTCCACCCGCTTCACCTCCACCCGCACCGGCCCGAAATTCAGCACCAGTCCGGTCTCCCACGGGCTGCTTCTCAGGTAAGCCCGCAGCTGCGTAACGTGCCCCGGCAACAGCGCTTCCTGCGCTTTCGTCTCGACCGCGACGACCTCCTCCACGATCAGATCCGCCTTGCAGATGCCGACCGGCGTCCCGTCGTGCTCGACGGTGAGGCGAACTTCGATACGGACGGTGCGACCGAGTTTCTTGAGTTCGAGGGCGAGGGCGTTGCGGTAGACGTGCTCGAGGTAGCCGGGGCCGAGGGAGTTGTGGATGCGGAAGGCGGAGCGGATGATGTCGGAAGTGATGTCCTGGAAGGAGAACATGGAGGAACCTTTCGGGTTCAAGGGATGTAGAAAGGATATGATGAAATATGGGATATGTCAAGAGGGGTGATAAAAAAGGATCATTCAGGATAGGAAGGGCTTTTGAAAAGGATAAATGAGGGTAAAGGCGGATAGGGACACCTCTTACACTGGGCCCGTGCCTACGGACCCGGATCCCACCGCGACAGGCGTCACGCCCCCGCGTACAGCCTTCGGCCGCTTCAAGATCGTCTCCTTCCTCGGCAAAGGCGGCATGGGCACCGTCTACCTCGCCGAAGAAGAAGGACTCGGCCGCCGCGTCGCCCTCAAAGTCCTCCCGGAAACCGCCGACCCCGTCGCCGTCGGACGCTTCCGCCGCGAAGCCCAGGCGGTCGCGAATCTCGCGCACCCGCGGATCGCCCAGGTCCTCACGTTCGGCGAGGACAACGGGACGCTGTACTACGCGATGGAGTACGTGGAGGGAAAGTCTCTTCGAGGCGTCATGGACACGGAGCGGCTGGAATTCCCGCGCGCGGCGAAGATCGCGCGCGAGATCGCCGAGGCGCTCGCGCACGCGCACGAGCGCGGCGTGATTCACCGGGACATCAAGCCCGCGAACGTCCTCATCGACCGGGACGGGCGGGTGAAGGTCGTGGACTTCGGGCTCGCGCGCGTCACCACCGAGCGGTCCCTCACCACGACGGGCGAACTGCTCGGGACGCCGAAGTACATGTCGCCCGAACAGGCCGACGGGCAGGGCGGGCTCGGCCCCGCCACCGACGTCTACTCGATCGGCGCCACTCTTTTCGAAATGGTGGCACTTCACCCGCCGTTCGACGAGGACGACCCCGCCCGCCTGCTCGTCCGCATCGTCCTCGACGAGCCGCCGCGCCCGGGCGAACTGCGCGCGGGAATTCCGCGGGACCTCGAAACCGTCATCATGAAATGCCTCGAAAAGGAACCGGCGTCGCGCTACGCCACCGCGCAGCACCTCGCCGACGACCTCGGCCGCTTCCTCGCAGGCGACCCCGTCGTCGCCCGCCCGATCGGCGCCCTCACCCGCCTCTGGCGCCGCGCCCGCAAATACCGCGCGACGCTCGCCATCGTCGCCGCCGTGCTGCTCCTCGCCTCCGCCGCCCTCGGCGTCCAGATCTTCCGCGCCGCCCGTGACCGCGCGCGCTTCGAAGCGAGGCAGGACGCCCAGACCGTCCTCGACCAGGCCGGCACGCGCGCCAACCGCGCCCGCGAGTCCTTCTACCGCTTCGGCGGCAACCTCGACGGCTTCCGCAGGGAAATGGAATCCTGCGCCGCACAGGCGCTCCTCGCCCTGAACGCCGACCCCGATTGGTCCTCCCCCGTGTCCGCCGCCGGAGACTTCTATCGCGAAGCCGGCCTCGCCCGCCCCGCCCGCGACGCCTACGCGCGCGCCCTTCAGCTCGATCCCGGCGACCCCGCGGCACATCTCGGGCTGGCCGAAGCGTCGATCGCGGATGCCGCGGGCCCGCTGGTCGGGCTCGAGCTGGGAGCGGCCGGCGCGAGCGAGATGATGCAGCACAGCATGGATGAAGCCCGCAAACACCTCGACGCCATCCGCGAAGCCGGCCGGCTTCCCCCCGGACTGTCGGACCGCCTCGCCGGGCTCATGCTCCTCGCCGCGCCCGAGAGGGACTCCCTCCGGAAGCAGGCGCAGTGCGCCCAGGCCGCGCGGCTGTTCGAAATGGCCTCCGAAACGAGCCAGAGCCCGGGCGCGATGTGCCTCTGGGCGGCGATCGCGTGGGGCGGAGCCGCCCAGCCCGAGAACTGCTCCCGCTGGGCCGAAAAGGCCGCCCGCCTCATGCCCCGCGACAGCCTGGCCCTCATCGTCCGCGGCATGGCGGAGGAACGCTCGGGCCGGCGCGAGGCCGCCACGCCCATCTACCAGCAGGTCATCGAAGTCGACAAGCTCCAGCCGCTCGCGTACTACCGCCGCGCAATGAGCCGCTACCATGTCCTCAAAATGGCCCTCGAAAACGAGACGGACGAGGCCGGCGCCGAGCGGGCCTACCGGCGGTTCACAGACGCCGTCCCCGAAATCGAAGCCGACCTCGCCCGCACCTTCGAACTCGATCCCTCCCCCCTCTACCTGCCCGGCCGCGCGGAATTCCGCTTCATGCGCGGGTTCTATCAGTACGGCGCGGGCCCCACCTGCGACGTCACCCTCTTCGACGCCGCCATCGAAGACTACTCCAGCATCATGGCCGTCATCGGCGAGTCCTACCACCTCCGCGACCACGTAGGCGGCGCGTGCTTCTTCTCTGCCATGGCCAGGGAGAAGTACGGCACCGGAACCCTCGCTGACCGCCTCCCCGGCATCGAAAAGTCTCTCACCGCCAGCGCGGAACACTTCAGAATCCTCGACGAAGCCACCGGCCCCAGCCTGAAACTCGCCGCCTACCGCGCGCGTTCCCTCGCGCACCTCGTCCGCCTCCGCAAGCTCGCCGGCCGGATCGGCCAGGCCGAGGCGTTCCGGGAATGGGAGCAGATCCTGAGCACTCTTGTGGAAGCGGAGAAGAACGTGCGCGCCGACGCCGAGCGCCGGAAAACCTCACCCGACATCAACTCGGCCGTGACGCTTCCCAGACTCCGCGCCTTCATCCTGACCTGGCTCGGACGCAGGCCCGAGGCCGTCGCCTGGCTCAACTCGCTTCTCGCGGATCCGTCGACGCCCGACTCCTGGCGGAATATCATTCCCGCCGTTCTCTCCGACATCGAGAAGGAGAAGTCGCCTTGAGGAACCGCCCGTGATCCGGATCACCGTCGTGGAAGGCGCCGAGCCGGGGACGCACGAGTTCGCCCAGGACGTGGTCACGATCGGCCGCTCCAGCGAGAACGCATTCTGCATCCGCGAGACGTCGCTCTCACGCGTCCATTGCGAGATTGCCGCGGTCCAGGGCCGTTTCATCCTTGTGAACCACGCGAAGACGAACGGGACGCTCGTGAACGGGAAGCCCGTCGGGGAAGCGGTGCTCAAGGCGGGCGACGAGCTTCTGTGCGGGCGCGTGCGGATGAGATTCGAGGGCGGTGAAGCGCCGGCGCCGGCGGCGGAGGACGAGAGCGGCGCGCGGAGGAAGCTGCACCGGCGGCGGAGGTAGCGGCATTATTTCGAAGCCGGAACCGGCATCCGTCGAGCGAGCCCCCCTCTTCGACCGTCTCCTCTATGGACATAATCGATCACAAACTTGTTTTTCGAAGCAGTTTTTCGAGTTGTTCCGAGGGAATCGGCTGCGGACAAGGACGTATCCGTTTTCACCCTTTTTCATCAGTGACCTCGCCTGTCGTATCGATGTTCAATCGTCCTTCTAATCTTTCCGGGCGCACAGAGCAGATCACCCATTGGATAGAGGAGGATATGAACGGCGTGGTCGCGGATAGAAAGGGGTGAAAAGGGATAGGGCGTCCCGCTCCAATGCGCGCGAGTTTGGTTGCGGCTGTGCCTAAGCCCTTTGTGCCTTTTCGTGGCCAATCGCGACCGTCCACCGCCGCCAAATCGTCGCGCCGCGCGACGATTTTCGAAGCTAGTAGTTCAGATTTCGGCCCGCAAGGCCGGATTCTGGATGTCTTCCACGACGAGCTTCGCCGGGTCCCCAGGCAGGACGCGGAGGCGGATGCCGATCGCCTCGGAAATCACCCAACCCTCCGGGTCCGCCGGAACGAGGGTGAGTCGCCCGCCGGCGGGGCGGTGGACTTCCGGCTGCTTCGAATCGCGGTGCACGACGACGACTTCGCGCACGCCGAGCTTCTCGAAGAAGGGGAACTTCGCATAGGTCTCGTCCTCCGGAGACCGGATCTCGATCACCGCGTCGGGGCCGCCGTGGATGCCGTCCCGCGCGAGGAGATTGCCGCGCGCAGGCGCAAGAAACGCGATGTCCGGAATTCGATAGTCCGTCTCCGGGGCCGCGTCGTCGAAGACGTTGACTTCGAGGGCCGGGAGGCCCCTGGCGTTCGAGCTGAGAAGCGCGTCCAGAAACGTGCAGAGCTTGAGCTTGATCCGCTGGTGTTCGTAGTCGGGCGCGGGCGCCCTGTGCAGGACTCCCTCCCACATTTCGTCGTAGCGGTCCAGACCCAGGCGCCGTCGCTGAGCGAGTTCGCGGTCGGTGACGTGAACGAGAACGGCTTTCATGCCATTCATTGTAACGTGTCCTGCCTGAGCCGCGCGCTCCGCTTTCACGAGCGGATAGGCAGCGACGGACCCTTGCCGAGCCCCGCGCGGGACCTATCGCCCCAGCCGCGCTTCCCAGTACTCCACGACGTCCACAGACTCGACGATCCGGATCTTCCTGCCTTCAATCGCCATCTCGCCGTCGAACCAGTCCAGGTGCCTGAGCGCGACCATCCACGATCCCGCGGCCCTTCGTCCGCGAAAGCCGGTTCGGTCTCCCTCGACCTCGAAGCCGCGTTCCCGCAGGTGCCGCCGGAAGCCGTCCTGGCCGCAGATCTCCCCGGTCAGCCGGACGGCCCGCCCCAGGTCCCGGTACGCCTCACGGGCGTTCGCGAAAGCCAGCGCCTTCAGGACGCCCCGCCGGTTGAACTTCCAGGGATCCGGCGCCGAACGGTACTCCCTGAAGACCTCGCGCTGGACGTCGACGGAGGTGTCTTCCAGAAAGAACCGCCCGAACCGCGCGCTCAGCCGCGTCTCGGGGTCGGGATGGCTCGACAGCCTCTTCAGTCGAACCAGCAGGTCCTGGCGCTCCGGCTCGTTCCAGTACAGCCCCGCCGCCTCAGCGAGCGTCGCGAGGTCCAGGTGAAGAGTGGTCGGGTCTCTCCATGGCAGGTCGAGCGCGTCGAGACACGCGGCGGCCACGAGCGGCTCCAGTTGCACGAGCCGCGGATCCCAGGAGTCAAGGCCGAATGTCCCCGAGTGGAGTACCGATTCCTCGACCCGCCTGCGCTCGGCTTCGCCTCCCAGGAGCCAGAGTTCGGCGGTCGCGAGACCGCGATCGCGATGGGAGCCGTTCTCCGCCTGCGCCTTCAGGAAGGGAAGGTCGGCTTCCCCGGCCCATACGAGGAGCGTGAGGATCGCCTCGTTGCGGACCCCCTCATCTCTGTCGGCCAGCGCCGCGCGGACCTGGGGAAGGGCCTCGCGAGCGTCCAGGGTTCGCAGGGCTTCGAGAGCCTTCTCGCGGATCTGCGGGTCGGGGTTAGCGAGGCGCGACCGGATCGCATCGAGGCCGCTCATGTCGCCGGAGGCGCTGAGGAAGAAAAGAGCCGTATCCTGCATTTCCGGCGTGTCGAGGGCCTTCGAGCACATCGCGGCCAGGCGAGGATCGTTCCTTCGCCACAGCACCCAGAGCGCGCACTTCCGGACTTCGGGAGCCGCATCGGCGAGCGCGGCGATCGCCATGTCGCCAGCTTCCGGACCCCGGAGGTAGCCCAGCGACTCGACGGCCGCGCGCCTGACCGCGGGTCTCGGGTCTCCCAGCAGCGTGGCAATCTCGGCCCTGGCTTCGGCGGGTTCGAGCCGCCCGACGGCTGTCGGAGCGACGTCCATCGCGACCTCGACTCCCGAAGCGATCATCTCGGCGATCTGCTTCGCGTGCCAGGGACGGGTCGTCGCCACGAAGGCGTCTTCGACGACCCACCGGGTGCTGGGGTCTCCGCGAAGAAGCTCCTTCCGGTAGACGCCCCGGAGGTCGGGGGCGCGCAGGTGAGCGAGGCTGCCGAGGAGGTCATCTCTGAAAAGGTCGCCGGACCTTTCCCAGGCCTTCTCGAGCGGCCCGGCAAGACCCGGCACGCGCCCGCGCGCGACGACGTCGGCGGCCGCGCGCCGGACTTCCTCTTCCTCGTCGCCGAGCGCGCGTTCCAGCCGATCGCGACCGGGATCGGCGTTCAACTCCCCCAGGGACCACAGGGCGGCGGCGCGCAGCGGCGCGAAGTCCGATTCGAGGAGGGGCATCAGCGCCTGCGCCGCGGAAGGGTCGCCAAGCCGGCCGAGGGCTCGCGCGGCGTGGGTCCGGACCCACGCGTTTTCGTGGGCGAGCACGTCGAAGATCTCGCCGGCGCGACGCGGATTGCCGGCCCAGCCGAGCACCTCCGCGCGGTCCGCGGGAAAGACGTCCTCCGGACCCGCGAAGAATCCCGCGAACGGCCGCACTCGGTGGGCTTTCATGAACTCGACGTTCAGGCCGTGCTTCCACCCGCTCCCAAGGACGATCTCCACGAGCGCTTCCACCTCCTCGTCGCCCACGCTTCCGCCGTTCCATCGCGCGGCTGCGCAGGTGAGGAGCGGGCGCGCGGTTCCATCCGGCTCGAGCCGTCCCGTTTCAAAGTCGCACAGGTCGGCGCGGAGGGCGGTGCCCAGGCGGCGCCTCAGCAGGACTTGCCGGTGGACGTCCGCGGCCCGCGCCCCACGCTCGGGGTCGGGATCGCGCGTGGAGGACTCGATTTCCGCCAGCTCCGAGGCGCCCAGGTCGGCGACCAGCGCGAGCAGGGCCGCCCTCGCCTGATCGCGCGTCGTCGGGTCCTCGCTTCCGAGGAGAACGAGCCAGCCCTGAACCCGGGAGCCGGGCGCCGCTTCCTCGATCGCCTTCGATCCGTCGTCGTTCGGGGATGCGCGCGGGGGCTCGCCGCAGCCGGCGAGCAGTCCGAGGAAGATGACCGCGGGAAATGCGGCGGCGCGGGGCCTCATTCGGCGGAAATCACTCCTCCACGAGCATCATGATTCCCACCGGGTGATCGATGCCCCAGATCCGCTGCGGCCCGTGGTCGAGGAACCGGCACTTATCGGGCTTCCAGTCCTTGAGCTCGTCCTTCACCGCGCGCGTGAGCATGGTGGTTCCCGCCATCGCGGTCTGGAGCTGGCTCGTGACGATGTCGACGTTGTTGCCGAGCATGGTGTATTCCATGCGTTCGGGGCTGCCGACGGGGCCGACGACGACCATGCCGGTGTTGAGGACCATCTTGAGTTTGACGGTGCCGATCCCGGCGAAGCTCGCGGCGCGCTCCATTTCCTTGCCGGTCGCGGCGAGCTTGCGGGCGGCTTCGACGGCGCGGCGCGCGTGGTCGGGGGCGGCGTACCCGAGAAGGATCGTCGGCACCGAGAGCTTGACCACGGCGGCGCTCGAGTCCTTCGCCACCTGCACGACCTTGCGCACATAGTCGTTCAGGAAGTCGCGCAGGACGTGCGGCTCGAGGCGCTCGGCGAAGAAGGAGAACTCGGCGGGGCAGACCCCCAGGAGGGTCATCGGGGTGCGCTCGGCTTTGAAGGAGGCGAGCCCCGTACTCTTGAGCTGGTCCACGAGCGAAGGCCCGACGAACCGCGCGAACGACTTCTCCATCTCGCGCTCTTTGGTGACGTCTTCGATCAGGATGTGCGTTTTGTCGCCGTTCACGAACGCGCGCATCTTGGCGTGGTGCGACGCGCCGGTGACCTGGTAGGCGATCTCCTTCGTGACCTCCGCCGTCCCGCCGCGGGCCTGCGCGACGAGCGCCTTCAGCACGCCCTCGCCCCAGGGCTGTTTGTCCAGCGGGTCCAGCGGCTGACCCACCGAAGTCTTGCGGTCCGCCTTCAGAATGCGGGCCATCATCGTGTTGATGTAGGTGATCCTGTCCTGGGCGTCCACGATGAGGATGCCCTCGCTCAGGCGGAGGCTGCCCTGGAAGGTCTCGATGTTCATGGAAGTGGGTTCCCGGGGGGAGCGGGTTGGGTATCCGTTTTCATCCTCTTTTATCCCTTCCCAAGCCTTTCTTTTTTGCCTTCAGAAATTCCCGTCAAGGAACGACGAAATCGATGAACGGCCGGATAGCGGGGGATAGGAACGGCCTGGGAAAAGGATAAAAGAAGATGAAAGCGGAGTCGTGCGTCGCAAGGCCCGGCGAGGCGGCTATCATACCCCACCATGTCCGCCGCGCTCGCACAGTCCGTCGGCCGGCTCGGCCGCCTCGTCCTGGGCCCCGTCGTCACGATCACCTCCATCGCCCACCTCGTGGCCGCCACCGCCGCCTCCGTCTGGCGCCAGCGCGCCTCCTCCCAGCAGCTCGTCCTCCGCGAAACCGTCCGCCAGGTCCGCGCCGTCGGCGTCCAGACCCTGCCCAGCGTCACGCAGCTCGGATTCCTCGTCGGCATGATCGCCGCGATGCAGATGATCAATCTCCTCGCGGAATTCACCGGGACCGCAAAGGTCTGGAACCTCCTCGTCCTCGTCATCTTCCGCGAAGTCGCCCCCCTCCTCACCGCCATCATCGTCGCCGGCCGCTCCGGCACCGTCGTCGCCGCGGACCTCGCCAACATGGTCGTCGCCGAAGAACTCGACGCGCTGGAGACCATGGGGATCAACCCCCTCCACTACGCGGTCCTCCCGCGCGCCGCCGCCCTCGTCGTCTCCACGCTCGCCCTCATCTTCTACTTCGTCGCCGCCGCCCTCGCCGGCGCCGCCATCGTCTCCCGCCTCTCCCTCTCCCTCCCGTTCTCCTTCTTCGCCACCAACATCCTCCAGTCCGTCTCCGCCTCCGACGTCGCCATCTTCACGCTCAAGGGCGCCGTCTTCGGCCTCGTCATCGCCTCCGTCGCCGCCTGGCAGGGCCTCGCCGTCGAACGCTCCCGCGACGAAATCCCCCGCGCCGTGAGCCGCGCCACCTTCCAGTCCCTCGCCGCCTGCGTCCTCTGCAACTCCCTCTTCTCCCTCTTCCTTTACTTCAAACTCTCCCACCTCTACTACATCACCGGATGAGCCTCGAACTCGCCCACGTCTCCCTCGACGCCCCCGGCGCCCCGCGCTTCCAGGACCTCTCCGTCTCCGTCGAGCCCCGCGAGATCTTCGTCGTGCTCGGCGCCAACGGCTGCGGCAAGTCCACGTTTCTCCGCCTCTGCATCGGCCTCCTTGCCCCCACCTCCGGCGCCGTCCGCGTCCTCGGCGAGCCCCTCGACGCCCTCCGCGGCCCCGCGCTCGAAAAACTCCGCCGCCAGGTCGGCTACGTCTTCCAGGAAGGCGCCCTCCTCGAATCCCTCACCGTCCGCGAAAACGCCGCCCTTCCCCTCGCCTACGCCGGCGGCCTCACCGCCGCCGCCCGCCGCGAACGCGTCGAGCAGTGCCTCGCGCTCGTCGGGATGACGGAGGACGCGGGGAAGCGCGCCTCGGGGCTGTCGCTGGGCAAGCGCAAGCGCGCGGCGATGGCGCGCGCGATCGTCGCGCGGCCGCGGCTCCTGCTGCTCGACGACCCCACGAGCGGCCTCGATTCGCTCCAGGCGTACGAGACCGTCGCGCTCATCCGCTCCCTCCGCCGCGAAACCGGCGCGACAGTCGTCGTCGTCTCGAACGACGCGACGCGCTTTCTCAAGAGCGCCGACCGCGTCGCGATCCTGTACAAGGGAACGTTCAGCTCCGTCGGGAAGGCGTACGACGTGATGAACGGGCAGGACCCGTGGCTGTCCGAAGTCTTCGACACCATCCTCAAGGCCGAGAGCCGGGAAGGGGAGTACTGATGCGCGTCCACGTTTCGAGGGCGGAGATCGCGGTCGGCGGCTTCCTCATCGCCGCCTTCCTCGGGTTTCTCGTGCTCGTCGTCGGCTCCGGCGGCTGGGGAAGCCTCGGCAAGAAGGTCTTCGTCGCGAAGGCCACGTTCGCCCAGGTGTCCGGCGTGCGCCCCGGCGCGAACGTGCGCATGAACGGCATCGAAATCGGCGTGGTCCGGCGCGTCTTCATCAACGACGGCGGACGCGTGGAACTCGAGATGGAGCTCGACGCGCGCTATCGCAGGTACCTGAAGCAGTCCGCCGAGGCCCGCGCGCTCGCCGCTTCCGGAAAAGAACTCGACGAGAAAAGCGTGGCGACGCTTCTCCGCCAGGGCAACGCCATCGTGCGCATCGAGGCGCCGCTGCTGGGAGGCGACAGCGTCGTGACGCTCACGCCGGCGGGCGTCGCGCCCGTGGGGGCGCCGGCGCTGGGGGAATTCGTGGAAGGGGAGTACCTGGTGACGGAGCCGGAGAAACGGGGGATTCAGGAGGCGGTGAAGAAGCTGGACGCGGTGCTGGAGGACCTGCTGGGGAAGGACAAGGAAGGGGAGACGCTGGGGTCGCTGGTGCAGCGGATCGGGAAGACGCTGGAGAGTCTCGAGCGATCGGTGATGAAGCTCGAGGAGGTGATGGCCGGGTCGCGGGAGAGCACGGTCGGGACGCTCATGAACGACGACGGGAAGCTGTACGCGAAGCTGTCGGAGACGCTGGACGAAGCCAGGGGGACGCTCGCGGAGCTGGACAGGTCGGTGAAGGGAACGGAGGCGAATCTCAAGGGCTCGCTTTCGAACGTGGACGAGAAGGTCTCGCGCGTCGAGGCGAACCTCTCCGCGACCACGGACAAGCTGCAGCGGACGCTCGAGGGGGTCGACAGACTGCTCGCGGGGATCGAGGAGCGCGGACTGCTCGCGGCGATCGACGGGCCCGAGGGGAAACTGCGCACGCAGATCGAATCGCTGCTCGCCTCGCTCGAAACGGTGCTCGCGGACCTGAAAATGACGACGGAGAAGCTGCCGGGCGTCGCCGAGGGCGGTTCGGACCTGATCGCCGGGGGCAAAGGCGCGGTGGGCGACATCAACGACGTCGTCGCCGCCTCGCGCCGCCACTGGCTCCTCAAGGGCCTCTTCAGAAAGCCCGAAGACGCCTGGATCCGCGCGTGGGACCTCGGGCCGGGGGGCAAATGAGGCGGCTGCTGCCAGCGGCGTTCCTGGCCCTGGCGGGCTGCTCCTCGGCTCCCGAGCCCGCGCCCTCCGTGTCGCGCGGCGCGGACGCGAACGCGCGCTGGCGGGACGGAAAAATCGCCGAGGCCGCCGCCGTCTACGGCGACGCGCTCGCCGAAGACCGCTTCTCCGTCGACGTCCCCGCCACCGTGCGGCACCTGAACAACCTGGGGGTGCTGGCGATGTACGAGGGGAAGCTGGAGGTGGCGGAGCGGGACTTCCTGGAAGCGCTGGACCTGTGCGCGATCGACGGGACGGAGGCGGACCGGGCGCGGCTGAGGCTGCAGCTAGCGTGCGTGCGGCTCAGGCGGGCGGACCGCGCGGAGGATCCGGCGAGGGACCTGGATCTCGCGGCGGGGGACCTCGCGGCCGCGGCGGCGTGGGCGGAGGACGAGGGAGGCGCGGATCTCGCGCACCACTCGGCGCTCGAGGCGGGGCTGCTCCTCCGGCGCGGCGACGCCGCGGGCGCCGCGAAGGCCGCGCGCCGCGCGCGCGCCGAAGCGGATTTGCCCGAGGAGCGCGCCGCCGCGGCCCTGCTCCTCGGCCGCGCGCTCGAGGGCGACCGGCCCTCGGCGCGCGCGGCGTACCAGGAAGGGCTCGACGGCGCGCGCGAGGCCGGGCACCTGCCCATCGCGGTCGAGTGCCTGCTGGGGCTGTCGCGAACGTGGGAGGGGGAGGATGCGGCGGCGGCGAGGAGGTACGCGCGGCTTGCGTGGGACGCGGCGGCGGCGCGCGGGTGGATCGACGGGCGGAATCGGGCGGAGGCGGTGCTGAAGAGGCTGGGGGATTGAGAGTGCGCGGCGGATCGCCTCGATGAACTGCGATAAGAACCGCGGGGTTGGGGATAAAAGAAGATGAAAGCGGATCAGCGGCAGGAAACTCACGACGCGCGCCCGCGCCGCCGGCGGGTCTGGCCCTGGCTGTTGCTCGGGTTCCTCGGGCTGCTGGTCCTCTCGGGGGCCGTGACGGCGCTCCGCGTCTCCTCGGTTTCGGAATCGCGCTGGAAGAAGTTCAACACGCGCCAGAACGAGCTGCTCGGCCGGCTGCGATCCGGCGACGCCGAGCGGGCGCCCCTTCTCGGCGAGCCCTCGCCCGGCAACGCCTGGGACGGCTATTTCACGGCGCTCAAGGGCATGGAGACCCTGACCGAATCCGAACGCGACGCGGCCGGCGAGGCGGCGCGCGCGCCGGTGCCGGGCTCGACGGCGTCGGCGCCGAAGCCGGAGCGCGTGGAGCTGGCGATGGCCCTGCTGGAGCGCCTGCGGCCACAGCTCGATGCGATCCGCGACGCGGGGCGGAGCGGCTCGGCGATGTACGAGATCCCGTGGCACAAGGGGCTCGCGATGGAAGTCCCCTGGATCCGCCCTTCGCGGACCGCGATCCAGCTGTTCGTGCTGTCCGCGCGCCGCCGCCGCCAGGCGCGCGACTGGGAAGGTGCGCTCGAGGACACCGCCGCGGGCCTCCAGCTCGCCCGCGACGCCGCGGGCGTCCCCCTTCTCATCCATTATCTCGTCGGCAATTCCCTCACGTTCACCGTGCTCGACGAACTCTACATGACGCTGCAGGACCCGGACCTGCCTCCCGGAACCGCCGCGCGGATCGCCGACGTCCTCGCGCGGGCCGACGAGGAGCGGATCCTGCCGGCGGACGTAGTCGAGTCCGAGCGCGCCCTCGTCAACGAGACGATGCGCGACGCCGTGCGGAACGGCCGCCTCAGGGACATCGGCGAGCCCGAGGCGATGCGGTTCCTGCTCTGGCGACAGGGCTTCTCGCTCCGCATCGCCGCCGCGGACCTCGACGAGCGCTACGAGCGGGTCGTGAACACGCTTCGCGAGTTCCAGACGCGACCCTTCTCCGAGGCGGCCCCGCAGTACGACGCCCTGTCGCCCGAGGGACGGGGCGACAATCCTCTGGCGGACCTCATGATGCTCTCCGTCGCGAACGTGGACCGCTCGTCGCGCGAGATGCGCGCGAAGATCCGCCTGCTGCGCGCCGGGTTCTCGGAGAAAGCCGGCCGCGCCATCCCGCTTCCCGACGATCCGTTCGACGGCAAGCCGCTGGGGCGGCGCGAGGAGGAGGGGAAGGTGCTCCTGTGGTCGCGGTGGATCAACGGGGACCAGGGGGGAAAGGGCACGTGGCGGACGCAGGACTCGAGCGAGCCCGGCGATCTGGTTCTGGAGTTCTCGAAATGACCGGGAGTCCCGGCTTTCGGCTGCCGCGCCTCGCCCTGGCGCTCGTCGCGTCCGGGTTCCTCGCGGGCTGTCTCGTTCCCTCCTCGGGCCGTTCCATCACCGCCGGCGAGCGGTTCCGGACGTACCGTGTCTATGCGCCGCCGAACCTGCCGGCGGACCGGGACGTCCCGCTCGTCCTGGTGTTCCACGGCGGCGGCAGCACGGCGCGCCAGATGGAGCGGCACGTCCGCTTCGACGCCCTCGCCGACCGGGAGGGGTTCATCGCCGTCTATCCCGACGCGTGGCAGCACAACTGGAACGACGGCCGCGAAGATCCCGACATCCCCTCGCAGGCGGAGCGGATCGACGACATCGCGTTCGTGGCGGCGATCCTGGACGAGGTCTCAGCCTCTTATCGGGTCGACGGAAAGCGCGTCTACGCGACCGGGATCTCCAATGGCGGGGTCTTCTGTCACAAGCTCGCCGTCGCGATGCCGGACCGCATCGCCGCGATCGCGCCCGTTGTCGGGGGCATGGCCCCCGCGATCGCCGAGTACGCCGCCTCCGGCCCGCCGGTCGCCGTCTTCATCATCCAGAGCACCGCGGATCCGCTCGTTCCCTACGGCGGCGGCGACGTCGCCCGGACGCGCGGCCGGATCATCGACACCGTCGCCGCCGCGAAACTGTGGGCGCGGCGCAACGGGTGCACCTCGGAGGAAACCGTCCTCGCCCCCGACGTGTTCGCGGGGGACGGATGTCGCGTGAAGAAGCGCGAGTGGACAGGCGGCGCGGCGCCCGTGCGGCTCTGGACGATCGTGGGGGGCGGGCATACCTGGCCGAACGGGGTGCAGTACGTGCCGGCGGTCTGGATCGGGACGGTGTGCCGCGACTTCGACGGGACCGAGACGATCTGGGAATTCTTCCGCGGGCAGAGGTTGAGTCAGCGCGGGAGGCGGGACGGCCGGTAGAGGTTCGTTCGTCGTGACTCGTTCATCGTTTCTCGTTTCGGGTGGCCGGGGCGACGGGAACCGGGAGCCTCCGCCCCCGTCTCAAATTCAAAATTCACCATTCAAAATTGTCCTTCGCCCTCCCCCCCCCCGCTACTTCTCCACCTCCACCCTCTCCTCCCTCACCTCCC
>JACPRD010000065.1 GCA_016190145.1 Planctomycetota bacterium
CGGAAAGCACGTCTCCGTCGAAGCCGGCACCGACATCCGCCGCCTCTGGGACATCGACGACGAGGGCCCCTACAACCGCGAGTTCTCCCGCTACTGGCTCACCCCGATGCTGCAGGACTGGCCCGTGAAAGGCCTGAGCGTGAGCGTCACGGGCGAGTACTGGGCCGTCCGCCACACGAGTAACGGCGACTTCCGCTCCTGGGGCGGCGACATCACCTGGAAGCCCTCGAAGCAGCTCAAGCTCTCCGCGGGCACCGCCTTTGCCCTCTACAAGTACGACTACGTCGACGGCATCGAGCGCGAACGCGTCCAGACGTACTACGCCAAGGCCGCGTGGTCGCCCTGGAAGTTCCTCAAGTTCGACCTCGGGTACGAGTACGAGCACCTCGACGACGCCGATTTCCACATCGTGAAGGCCGGAGTGACCCTCTCCTTCTGAGGATCGTATGAGCAAGCTGAAACCCTTCTGCGTGATCCTGACCCTCCTCGTCGGAGCGTGCGGCGTCACGAGATTGCTCGGAAACTCCAAGCCTCCCCCCCGGCTGTTCAACCACAAGAAACACGTCACCGACGAGGGCCTGGAGTGCGCTTCCTGCCACAACAAGGCCACGAAGGAAGACGGCGCGGGGATGCCGGTGAGCCTGAAGAAGTGCATGCTCTGCCACGAGGGGATCGACGAGCAGAAGGGCGAGGGGCGGCACCTGGCGGATCTGCTGGGCGAAAAGCCCGTCTGGGACCTCCAGCTCTCGCAGCCCGAGGACATCAAGTTCTCGCACAAGCGGCACGTGACGGACGCGGGCGTGGCGTGCGCCGAGTGCCACAAGGACATCGAGACCAACACGGCGATCTCCCCGGACATGAAGCTCACGATGGACGACTGCATGTCCTGCCACACGCAGAAGAAGGCGTCGACGGAATGCCTGACGTGCCACACCGAGATGCGCGACGACGTCCCGCCGCCCAGCCACAGGCTCAACTGGATCCGCAACCACGGGCCCGTGATCCGCACTGCCGACGACTCAAACTACGAGAACCGCTGCGACCTCTGCCACCGGCAAGACCACTGCACGAAATGCCACCAGGACGAGCCGCCCGCGAACCACACGAATTTCTGGCGTCTCAAGGGCCACTCCGTGAGCGCGAGCGTCGACCGCTCCCGGTGCGCGACCTGCCACCAGGACGACTCCTGCGACCGGTGCCACCAGGACACCGCCCCGCGCTCCCACACCGCCTCCTGGGGCTCTCCGAAGGACCGCCACTGCCTCTCCTGCCATGACAACGCCGGCACCGACTGCGCCTTCTGCCACAAGGAAGGCACCCCCAGCCACCTCGACGCCGAAGACAAGCCCTCCTGGCACACCGCCGGCATGAACTGCCGCCAGTGCCACGGAGTCACACAGCCTCTTCCACACCCTGATAACGGAGACGATTGCAATGCGTGCCATAAGTAAGGAGGAGCCCATGCGCTCGAACCGGAAGTGCATCACGGCACTGGTGGCGCTCGTCGCCGTGGCGGCGCTCGCCGTCCCGGGCTGCAGGCGCCCCAAGGATGGAAGTTCGTATTACGGCAACTCGTCGGCCCCGCCCATCGTGGAACCGTCGGACACGACGATCGAGGAAACCGAGGATCTTCCGGGCCTGAACTTCACGGTGGTCGGCGTCGATGGCGGAAGCGGCGACGACGGCAATTTCGAGTCGGGCGACAGCGTCCACGTCACCTTCACGGTGACGCGCGACGACGGATCCGCGCTGTCCATTACCGAGGTGGACCGGTTCGAGGTTCACATTTCCGGCCCGACGTTCAACTATCAGCGGGTGATCGGGAAGATCAACGTGATCCCGTCGATCGGCGAGGTGCCGGATGAGATCGAGTTCAACGACGACGGATCCTACACCTACGAGTTCCCGCCGCTGCCCGACGACTACATCGACCCGCCGAACTACACGGGGGCGAATCCGAACGGCGTGCTGAGCGGGACGCCGCTGGTTTCGGGGACGTACACGCTGGTGCTGATCGGCTACAAGAACTACACGGTCGGCGGCTCGAGGATCTACAAGGACGTCGCCAACACGACGTCCGACTTCCTGTTCGGCGACGTGTCGGTGCTGGAGGCGCGCGACGTCGTGACGCAGGAGAACTGCGCGCGGTGCCACGACGACTTGCAGTATCACACGCGCGGGCTGCCGGGCGGCGGGCGCCGCAAGGAGGTAGACGCGTGCGTCACATGCCACGTGGCGGGCGCGGAAGACTGGAACGATCCGTTGGTCGCCGGAGGCACGCCGGGCGTCTCGGTCGAATTCAAGGTGATGATCCACAGGCTGCACAACGGCTCCCATCTGCCATCCGTCGTCGGGGTCGGCACGACCGGCGGCGTCCGGGACTACACCCTGACCCCCGTTCCCTATGAGCTCGTCAGCGACGAGTTGGAGGTCCTCGACTTCTCGGCGGCCAGCTTCCCGTGGATGCCGAGCGGGTACTACACCTACCTGTATGCGCCTGACGGCCTGACCTATACCGGCACGGGCGGAAACGGTCCGATGCTCCGCGACGTCGGCTATGGCGCGCTTCCGTTCCTGAGCCAGAAGCTGCAGGAAGACAGGATCCGGACCGGAATGGTCGCCTGCGCCGCCTGTCACGGGGATCCCGACGACGCGGGACCGCTTCCCGCCCCCGCGCAGGGCGACCTGGCCTACGTTCAACCCTCGCGGAACGCCTGCGGCTCCTGCCACGACGACGTGGACTGGAGCGCTTCGTACACGAGCAACGGACTGACGATGCCCGCGCAGCCCAACGATTCCGAGTGCATCACCTGCCACGTCGGGACGGCCGACACGCTCGACACGATCACGGCGCACACGCATCCGTGGACGGATTCCGCCCTGAATCCGGGCGTCAACCTCGACGTCACCGGCGTGGCGCCCGGGAGCGGCGTCGGAGGCAATCACATCGCCGGCGATACGGTCGCCGTTACGTTCAGCGTGACGGACGCGGCCGGCGCCGACGTCCAGATCCGCACGCTTACGCGATTCCAGATGATCGTCGACGGACCGATGCACAACTCGCAGTACATCCTGGCGGGCGTCGATCCCCGCGACGGGAACTGGCGCAAGTCCGCTCCGTTCACCGGCAACGGCACCATCTCGACGCCGGTCGTGACAGCGGGCGCACTTCCCTTCACGCTCGCCGTCGTCTGCACCGTGGCGGGGCCCCCCGGCACCTTCGATGTCCTCGATAACTCCGGCCCCGGCGGCACGGTCGTCACGCTGGCTTCCGGCCTCGTGGCTCCGTTCGGCCCCGTGACCTACGACGGCGTGACGTTCTCCGTCACGGTCGGCGGCACCGCTTACGCCGCCGGCGACCGGTGGTACTTCGAGATCATCCCGACCGCCGCTTCGTACACCATGACCGTCCCGATGGACATTGTCTACGAACGCGTCGGCGTCGGAGGCGGCGGCCCCTGGACCGTCTCAAACCTCCCCCTCTACTGGGGACGCCAGTCCGTCCGGGAACGGACCGCCATCAGCGTCGGAACCGTTACAGGTGCAGCCGTCGGTGCGCTCCAGCAGAGATACGTCATCGTCGACGCCTCGACGCTGGCGGCGACCGGCCTCGGCGGCCTCAGTATCGCCGTCGGCGACGTGGTCGCGATCGACACGGGCCTGGCCGGCGAAGAGTACGTGACCATCGGCCGCATCCAGACCACCGACGACGTCACGGGCGCCGACCTCGGCGCGGCGGACCGCATGTGGTTCACGCTGCCGATGCGATACACCCACGGCGCGGGCGCCGCAGTCCAGGAAGTCACCCTCAGCACGCGGCGCGAAGGCACTCAGTACACGCTCGGCGCCACCCCGTCCCTCGGCGTCTTCACCGAAGTCGCCGGTTTCGGCGGCGGCAACCCCGTCCTCGTCTCCTACCGGGCCGCCGGCCGCTTCGGCTGGCGCCGCGCCCCGCTTGATCCCCTCCAGACATACTACCAGGCCCCCACGTTCGACTCCGACGACTTCGACGCCACCTGGGGCGAATGGAAGAACCTCTCGCTTCAGAGCGGCACCTACAAGATCGGCATGTGGGCCAACCGCGACTTCACCGTCTCGCCCACACGGACGATCGTACCCACGGAATCTTTCACCAGCGGCGTCGGCCCGAACATCCTGACAGACAACACCACCTACCGTGCGATCTCCCGTGCCGCCTCGATGCACTTCCTGTTCGGGACCGCGACCACGATCGAGGCACGCGCGAGCATCTCCTCGGGCGAGAACTGCAACTCCTGCCACGGCCAGCTCCAGTTCCACGGCAACGGCCGCACGGATCTCGACACGTGCCTCAACTGCCACGCCGTGCCGGGCACCGAGGACGCGGGCAAGTACGCCTACAACTCCTGGTACGTCGGCCCGACGCCGGGCGCGACCGTGGAGTTCAGCAGCCTCATCCACAAGATTCACCGCGGTCACGAACTGGCCAGGAAGGACACCTACAGGATCAACGGCGTCGTCCTGGGCGTGCCCGCCATCTTCGACGCGGAGGAAATCGTCTTCCCGTCGATGGGCGGAGGGACGTCGAACTGCCAGAAGTGCCACGGCGAGATGGTGCTGCCGGAAGAGGTCCAGACCTGGGAGGTCCCGGACGACAAGAACCATCCGATGCAGCTCGTCCCCGCCAGGGAGTGGAGGACCGTCTGCGGCTCCTGCCACGACTCCGGCGATGCCTCGGCTCACATGAATCTCAACACGGACGGCACTGGTGAGGAATCGTGTCTGGCCTGCCACGGGCCGGGCGACACCTACGGCGTCCGGGTCGTGCACAAGGTGCGGTGAAGTCCGGAAGTCCGAATGACACGCGGCGCGAGAGGGACCGGCTCCTCCCGCGCCGCGCTCTTTGAGGACAGCGGAGTGAGGCGGGCACGAGGCAACGGGGGTCTGTTTTCCGACTGAGCTCGCGGAACGGCTGAGGAGGAGGAGAAGGGGGAGGAGCAGGAGGAGGCCGTCCAACCGAGGCCGTTCCTCCTCCTGCTCCTTCTCCTCCTCCTGCTCCTGGGCCGTTTCAGAACAACCGGCTGTTTCCAAGAAAGCGCGTGGGGAAGGCGAGCGCCGGCGGAGGACCTAGTCTCCCGGCGAGATGACCGAGGCCCGTGCCTTCGGAAGCTGCACGGTGAAGTACGGCACGTTCTCCGCCGCGTGGCACTTCATGCACGCCGAGCGGAGCTGTTCCACGGCCCTTTCGAACCCCGCGGAGTCCCGGGCGGCGATTTCCCGCGCCATGCCGGGGAGGTCTTCCTCCAGGAAGGGCTTCGCGGAGGCGGGCGAGCAATCCCGGCGTTCGACATCGACTCCGCCCGATGTTATGCTTCCCTGCGACACGACAGCCGCCGCCACGTCCCCCCATGCAGAAATCCTTCGCCTGGCTTGGCCTGATCACCCTACTGGGCGCCGCCGTCGCGGCCTGGCTCCTCCTGCGGCCGTTGCCTGCCGAGACGCCGGTCGATGTCGACCTTTCGGCGCCGGAGGCGAACCCGGAGCCGCCCGGGGACTCCGTGCGGCTCGTCGTGACTTCCATCTTCGTATCGCAGCGATCGGTCGAGAACTACAAGCTGCTCGCCGAGTACCTGGGCCGGAAAGTCGGCAGGCCTTTCCGCCTGATCCAGCGCAAGACCTACGGGGAAATCAACGAGCTGCTTCGCCGGGGCACCGTCGCCATCGGAATCATCTGCGCCGGCGCCTACCTCGAGGCGTGGGAGAACGGCGTGGAGCTCGAACCGCTGGCCCGGCCGGTCAACCGGGGGCGCACCGAGTTCAACTCCGTGATCATCGTGCGGAGCGACAGTCCCTGCCGCGAGCTGGAGGACCTGCGGGGACGGTCGTTCGCCTTCACGGATCCGCTCTCGCTCGCGGGGCACACGTACCCGCATTGGATCCTGCTCGAGAAGGGGCACGACCCCGGCACGTTCTTCAAGCGGACCGTGCTCAGCTACGGATCCGAGGCCAGCATCCGCGCGGTGCGGAACGGGCTCGTGGAAGCGGCCGCCGTGAACGGGGTCGTGCTCGAATACGGCATCTCGAAGGAGCCCGGGCTCAGGGACGCCGTGCGCGTCGTCCACACCTCCCCTCCCCTGCCGTTCGGCCCCGTCGTCGCTCCCGTTTCGCTGGATCCGGAATTGCGCGCCAGGATCGCCGAGGCCCTGCTCACCATGAGCGGATCGGAAGAAGGCCGGCAGATCCTCGCCAATCTCAACCTGGACGGATTCATCGAGCCGGACCTGCGCAACCTGGACTTCGCCGCCGAAATCCGCACACGCGTGAGGCGCTACCTGGGCCCGCGATGATCCCGCTTCCGACGCTCAAGCTCCGCACGAAGATCGTGATCTACTTCGTGGCCCTTCTCCTCGCCTGGAGTGCGGTGCTGTTCGTCGCGGTCAGCGAGATGGTGTCCTGGAAGCTGTACCGCGCCTCGAAGGCGCGGGGGGCGCAGCTGGCCCGGCACGTCGCCGTCGAGGGGGACCCGATGGCGGCGTACGAGGACTCCCTGGCGCTGGGAGACCTGCTCGCACGCATGGTGAAGGAGAACCCGGAGATCCGCTATGTCGTGGTCCAGGGCGACGACGGCGGCGTGCTCGCGAGCACGTTCGCGAACGGCGGTCTGCCGCGCGACCTGCGGACGCTTCAGGCTCCCGCGGCTGCCGGGGAGGAAGCGGCGGTCCGGCTCATCCGGTACCGCAACGAGATGATCTACGACTACGCCTGCCGCCACGGCCTGGCGACGGTCCGGCTCGGCTACAGCCTTTCTTCGGCCCAGGACCTGAAGTCGCAGACGGGCAGCTGGCTGCTCTGGCTCGGCGTCATCGGGATCCTCGCGGTGTTCGTGGCCGCCTACCAGATCAGCCGGCCGATCGAGGCGCTCACGGAGTCCCTTCGCGCCGATCCGGCGGCCGGCGCGGCGGGGAAGCGGCGTCCCGAAGGCACGCTCGAAACGCGCGCGATCCAGGACGGGATCGAGAGGCTGCACGGTGAGCTGCACGAGCGGAACGAGCAACTGGAGTCGGCGCGGAAGCTCGCGCACCTGGGCGAGCTGTCGGCGGTGATCGCGCACGAGGTCAACAATCCGCTGGGCGTCGTGGTCCTGAACAGCGGGTTCCTTGCCGACCGCTGCCAGGCCGGAGAGATCCGGGACGAGGCCGCGCGCGAGGTGGCGCTGCTCAAACTGGCGTCGCGGCGCGCGACGCTGGCGGTGCAGGGGCTGCTGCAGTTCGCGCGGTACACGCGGAAGGGAGCGAAGCCCGCGCCGCTCGCCCGGAGCCTCGAGCCGATGATCCGCGAGACGATCGAACTGCTCGGCGAGCGCGTCCGAGCCGCCGGGTGCGCGGTCGCGGTGGAGGTGGCGAAAGACCTTCCCGCGGTGCTGTTCGACGTCGAGGGCCTTCAGCAGGTGCTCCTCAATCTCCTGCAGAATTCGCTGGACGCCTGCCCGGCGCGCGGACATATATCGGTCGGGGTTTCTTCCGACGGCGCGACCCTGCGGCTGCAGGTCCTGGACGACGGCCAGGGGATGAACGAGGAGGTCCTCCGAAGGGCGAAGGAGCCCTTCTTCACCACCAAGAGCCAGGAAGTCGGGTCGGGACTGGGTCTCGCGATATCGCAGGCCATCGTCGGCGCGTACGGCGGAAGCCTCGAGCTGACGAGCCGGCCGGGAGAGGGAACGACGGCGACCGTCATGATCCCCCTGAGGAAACAGCATGAGCGAACGTGAGCGGATCCTCCTGGTCGAAGACGACGACGGGATGCGCCTCTCTTGCCGGAAGGTTCTGGAGGCCGGAGAATTCGAGGTCCTGGAAGCGTCCTCGCCGCAGAGCGCGGAGCTTCTCATGTCGCGCGAGGATCTCCAGCTCATCGTCACGGATCTCCGCATGCCTGGCGGCGGCGGCGAGGAGGTCGTGCGCATGGCGGGCTCGATCCTCCGCGGCGTGCCCGTGGTCGTGATCACCGCGTACCCGACGGTGCAGTCGGCCATCGACTCGTTCAAGGCCGGGATCATGGACTACCTCGTCAAGCCCTTCACCGCCGACCAGCTCCTCGAGTGCGTGCGGCGCGTGCTGGCCGAGAAACGCGACCGGGAGAACTGCGAGACCCTGCTGCACGCCCCCTCCGCAGACCCGCTGGACGCGGAGGCCGTCGGAAGTTCGCCCGCGCTTCGGGCACTCCTCGCCGACATCCGCAGGGTCGCCGCGACGGAAGGTTCGGTGCTCGTCACCGGCGAGCCTGGGCTGATGAAGGCGCACACGGCCCAGGCCATCCACCGCCATTCCGCTCGGGCAGGCGGTCCCCTGGTCATCGTCAGCTGCGCGCTGCTGCCCTCCGGACTGCTGGAGACCGATCTCCTCGGGTACGAGAGGCAGGCGATTCCGGGCGCCACGGAGGCCCGGCCGGGGCTCCTGGAAGAAGCGAATCGCGGGATCATCCTCTTCGACGAGGTCGGTGAGCTCTCCCTGGAAGTCCAGGCGCAGGTGCTCCGCTGCATCGAAGAAGGGTCGGTCCGCCGGATCGGCGGCACCGAACGGCGGCGGCTGGACATGCGTGTCCTGGCGACGACGAGCCGGGATCTCGCGAAGGAAGTGCGGGAGTCGCGGTTCCGCGAGGACCTGCTGCAGCGTCTCTCGGAGTTCCAGCTCCGCGTTCCGCCGCTGCGCGAACGCAAGGAGGACATCGCGGCCATCGCGGTCCGGTTCCTGGACAGCCTGAACGCGGGCGCCGGCTCGCGCTCCCTGGCGGGGTTTTCGCAGGAAGCGCTTCTCGCGCTGCGCGACTATGCCTGGCCCGGCAACCTGCGGGAGCTGCAGAACGCGGTCCGGCGCGCGCATGCGAACGCGACGGGATCGCTGGTCACGCTGCAGGACCTGCTCCGGTCCGGCGCGTTCCAGCCGGGCGAGAAGTCGGACTGGACACCTGCCGACCGCGAGGCCGCGATGTCCCGGTTCGAGCGGCAGCATCTCGCGGACGCGCTGGCCCGCCACAAGGGCAACGTCACGAAAGCCGCGGAGGCGCTCGGGATTCACCGCACCACGCTTCAGCGCCTGATGAAACGGCACCATCTGGGGAAGGGCTAAGCGAGGGGTTTGGCGCTGCGGCGTTGGTGAATCTCCTTAACGATCTGGAGTGAGTGCTGCGGTTCCGCAGCACCTCCCGCGGCTTCAGCCAGGCAAGTCGCGAGGTTTTCTTCGAAACCGCCGGAAGTCGCCCAGCGACCGGGCAGGTTCGCGCCAGTTGGCACAGAAGCTCCTGTGGGCCTTTCGTTTGCGAAGCGATGGATTGCGATGCGCGGACAACTCCCAGGAATCTGCACCTTGAACATGGCCTCGCGGCCGGGATCGTTTCCCCGGGACACGGAAGCGGGAGAATCGGACGCAACGTGTCCTATTCCTCAAGCCCGCGGGAATCCCGCAACCCGGGGCGCGATTGCAGACAGTCGCGGACGCTTCTTCGACCCGCCGATTCGCCGGAAAAACCGGCCCGTCCACGCGCTGACCCCCGCCGGGACCTCACTGTTCGCACCACGGGCGCCCCGCCTCGCGCCCCGAAAAACGGAGTGGTCCCCGATTTGCGATGACGTGGATCGTCCGCCGGCTCCCTACGGAGGCAGAACCTTGAGACTCACCTCGATGATCGGCGTGATCCTGGCTTTCGCTCTTCTCGGGCACGCCCGGGCGGAGCAGAGCCCGGCCGCCGGCGGCGACCCCTCCGTCGAGACTGCGACCGACCCGCCCGCAGCGGAGCCCGGCGCGGAACCGGCGCCGGCCGACGAGAAACCGGCGACGGATGAGCCCCCCGCGAAGGAAGAGCCTCCGAAGGAAGAACCTCCCGCGAAGGAGGAGCCGCTGAAGGAACCGCCCGCGGCCGAGGAGAAGGCGCCGGGCGGGCCGCTGGACGAGCTGCTCGGGTTCCCGGTCCGCGGCCGGCTGGCGTTCAAGTATCGCGGCCGCTGGGCGGACCTCGAGGACGAGGACGGCGACGACGTGGGCGACGACGACGACAACGATCTCTACGCGTATCTCTCCTTGGATCTCGGCGACGCGAAGAAGCACACGGTGACCGCGAGCTTCTTCCTCCGCGGCTCGCTCGACCTCGACGAGGAGGACGACGACCAGGCGTTCTTCGTCTTCAACGACCTCACCGAC
>JACPRD010000066.1 GCA_016190145.1 Planctomycetota bacterium
CCGCAAAGCCCTTACATGAGAGTCTGAGAAAAAAGCGAGCGCAGGAGCGGTGTCCGGGACGGCGCGGGCACGCAATAATTCCGACAAGCAAGTACGCTCAGGTGCCCGCGCCGGCCCGTGCCACCGCGCCGCACCGCTCGGGCGTCTGATACGGAGCTCGATTTTTTCTCAGACTCTCAGTCCTCATTGAGCCCAGCCAGATTGAAGGAGCACGTTGACAGAGTTGCCGGGATGTCCTATAATGCGAGTGAACATTCACTCACAATCACCACTTTCAGGAATCCCCACCATGCCTCGCCGCCGCTCCCTCACGCTCCTGGCCGTCGCTGTGATCCTCTTCGCCGGCTGCTCCACGAAAACCCCGCCGCGCTCGAAATTCACGCCGGCCCAGAACCTGGGCAGCCCGGATCCTGCCCTGCGTGAAGCCGCCATGGCCACCTTCCGGAGCCGGGGCCAGGAGGCGGTTCCGGAACTGATCGACATCCTCAACAAGTCGCGAAGCTCCCTCGCCCGCGCCGCGGCTGCAACCCTGATCGGCGAAGCGGGCCCGCGCAAGGCGGGCGCGGCCGACATCGTGCGTAACCTCGCGCACAGGTCCGACCCGCGGCCCAACCCGGAGTTCGCCCTCTGCGACGCGTTCAGCCATCCCGACCGGGAGGTCGCGCGCGCGGCCGCGAATGCGCTCGGAAAGCTGGAATCGCGGCCACGTGAGCGGGCCGTTCTGCTCCGGCACGCCGCCCTCCGGCCCGGGGCCCCGCACGACATCGTCCTGCTCGTCCCCGATCTCGTCGCCTCCCTCGGCCCCGAGGCCTGCCCGCTGCTCGTCGACGGCGTGATCCGCGGCGAGGCCGCCGCCCGCGTCGCCTCGCTGGCCATGCTGCGCCGCCTCGGCCCCGATGCGGCGGGCGCGGCCCCGAGCCTCGCCTATCACCTGGACGTCGAGGGCGTCAGGGAGGCGCTGATCTCCATCGGCGAGCCCTCGCGCGCCGCCCTCGAGGCCGCTTCGAAAGTCGGCAGCGCCGAACAGACAAAGGCGGCGAAGGAATTCCTCGAGAAATTCCCGCGATAGTCCTCCGGTGGGTGAGGGCTCTGCCGCGCGGTGATGCTGCCAGAGTCTTCCGGAATTCAAGGAAGTCTCTGAGGCGCACGGCGGACCTTCACTCCTCGTAAAGGCGGTCCCCCCTCGCCAGCCTCACCGCGGCCGTCACCGCCTGCTCCAGCGTCCGATTCGTCGGCGAGTGCGCGGCGAGGTAGCGCGTGACTGCGACCGCGGGGAGCGCCGATTCCAGCCCTTCCATCTCCTGCCCCAGCACGAGGCAGGCTTCGAACGCCTGCGCGGTGTGGAAGGCGTGGTCCTCGATGAGGTAGAGGTGGGCAAGGTGCTTCCACAGGTCCCGCGGGCCCAGGCCCGACGCCAGCCACGATGCTGCGGCGCGCGCGGCGGCGTCCACGTCCTTGCAGGCGAGCGCGGTCGCAAGCTCCCCGCGCAGGTCGGCCGCCGCGGCGGTGTGCGGGACCGATACGGGAAGCGGCGCGGCGGGCATGTTGAGGAACCGCACGAGGTAGACGTCCATGGCGCCGTGCATCATCGCGCGCGCGGCGGGAAGGCCTCCCCGCGTGCGCGGCGCGAACCTCCGCGCGGCGGCGGCGTAGGTGAGAGCGTGGTGAACGGTGTCCCAGTCGAAGAACTCGTTCCTGAGGTGGAAGCGGGCGACGCGGAGAAGCGCGGCGCGCGCGAGCCGGTCGCCGGCGCCGGGGTGGGAGGGAGCGAGCGCCTCGAGGACGCGGGCCGGGTCGTCGGCGAGCAATTGCTCCGGGTCGGCCGCTTTCCCGTCCATCGCCTTCTCGCGCTCCGCGAGCAGCTCGACGAGGTCCACCGGGATCCGCCAGTCCGAGTCCTCCTCCGACCGCTCCGCATTCGCCAGGTCCGACACCAGCGAGCGCAGCACGTGCCACGCTTCCCCCCACCCGATCCGGTCCAGCAGCTCGAACGCCTTCTCGGCGAAGTCGAGCGCGTGGCCGCCGTCGAGGAAAACGTGGTCGGTGAGCGTCCAGAGCAGGGCGTCGGCGATCTGCCGCGGCGTCGCGCCTTTCTCGACGAGCGTCAGCAGGCAGCGCTTCGCCGCTTCCCCGTCGCGCTGCTCGATGAAGTCATGGAACCAGGTCTGGAGGCGTTCGATCTCGAGGGAGCCGGCGTTGGGAAGGGGGTGGACGGGGACGGGCGGGGCCTGGCCTTCGCAGTCGCGGGCCACGGCGCGGAGGCCGTGGACGAGGGCGAGGACGCGGTCTTCGCGGGGGAGGTCGAGGGCGGCGAGGACGTTCAGGTGGGCGGTGAGGATGGTGAGTCCGGGGCCCCACGATTCGCGGTGAGTCGCGGCGAACCGGGCTCCGCGGCGGCCGAGTTCGGCGTCGGTGGCGCCGGCGTCGGCGAGGGCGACGACGGCGCGGGCGATTTTGGAGGTGTTCGACTCGGCGAGGCCGTCGTCGAGGAGGTCCCAGCGCGCGTCGGCGCCGGCGGGGCGCGGGCGGTCCTCGACCCAGACGTCTTCGCCGCGGACTTCGACGGCGTAGCTGGGGACGTCGACGCCGCCCTCGGTGAGGCAGCCGCCGCCGCAGGCATCGAAGCGCCACTGGTGCCAGTGGCAGGTGACGATGCCGTCCTTGAGGGATCCCTTGTTCATGGGGAAGCCGAGGTGGGGGCATCGGTTGTCGAAGGCATAGACGCGGCCGTTTTCCTGCCAGACGCAGAGGCCGCCGGCGACGAACGGGCCCTCGCGGAGGGCGGAGAGGGTGGTGACGGGGCGCATGGATGAACTCCTGGCGGAGGCGGCGGGAAGCGGAGCGGGCGAAGCTGCCATGGAACCCTCCCTAATTAGTAAAGATTCTTCTTTATATATAGCCCACGGATTCCTGCGCGTCAAGTCGCAGGGCTCAGAGAGAAGCGAATGTCAGGTCCGTGAACGGGTAGTGGCGGCGGTTGAACGTGGCGAGTTGAAAACCGTGCAGCAGGCACGTCGCGGCGATGCAGGCGTCGATCAGAGTCAGAGTCCGGCCGCGTGCTCTCCAGTGCCTGATCCGCCGGGCGGCCTCGGAGGCCACGGCGGCGTCGACCGGCCGCACTTCCATGGCGGAAAGGAAGGCGCGCGTCTTCAGTTCTTCCCCGGACTTCATTCCGCTCTCGACCTCGGCCACCGAGAGCGCGGAACAGGCGGGAAGCGCGGTCTGCGCAAATGCTTCGACCCGCGCGAGGGCATCCTGTCTCCCTCGCAGGCACCAGATGATCACGTCGGAATCGAGAAGAACTCCGGCCATGGGGTCCTCAGGAAAGCCGGCGCGTTGCGCCGGTTCGGGACTTCCGGATCCAGCGGTTCAGACGCGTCCGATCGTGGGCCTCGGGATGGTTCGCCTCCGACCAGGAGCCAGCGGCAGCCTTGAGGGCCTCCTGGAACCGGAGCCGGGAGATCCTCTCCCGGATGGCCGCGACCACGAACTCGCTGCGCCTTCGCCCCCCGACCAGGCGGTCCAGCGTGCGAAGAAGGTCTTCGGGAATGACGATCTGGGCTTTGACGTTGGAGCCCATCGTATCCTCCCTGATGGCATGCTGACTGGCATGCTTTCTATCATGCCATGGCAACGTGAGTCAAGTCGGATGCCCTGCGCGCGGCGCCGGAGGCCTCGGCGGTCGGTCTCCGCATGAGTGCTTCACATGAATCCCACGCCACCTCGCGCTTCAAGTCTCGCAGTCCGGGGACTCGAGAAACTCGTACGCCGCCCGGAGTCCGCCCCCCACCGACTCCAGCTTCTGGTTCGCGACGAGCATCGGCACCCCGACGACCCGCTCGCCGACCAGGGACTCGAATCGCTTCAACGCCTCCCCCGCGGAAGCGGCCTCCGTCTGCATCAGCACGAGATGTCCCGTGCGGGCGGCGTCGAGCGACCATCGGGCCGCAATGGCGTTGTCGACCGTGGTGGCGAGGATATCGGGCGCGCAGCGCAGGATGCGCTCGAAGGCGGTCTGGCAGGCGGCCGCGTCCCGGCAGTCGACGTCCACCTGGTTCACCTTTTCCATGCGGAAATGGACCGGGTCCTCGACGCTGAAAATCGCGGCGCCCTTCCGGACGTCCGCCAGGTGGCGGAGACAGGAGAAGAGCGTCGTCGTTTTTCCGGCGCCGCTTCCGCCGGAGAGAAGGAGGAGTCCGCGGGCATTCGCGAGCCAGCGCCCCAGGCGATCCGCGTCCTCTTTCTTCCGGCAGATGTGGGACAGTGGGAAGGCGAGACCGCCCTCGGTGATGCGGAGGGTGAGGCAGCGGCCCTGAAGCGTATCGAGTCCCTGGGCGAAGACCTGGATCTGGACTTCGCCCTGGTCGGTTTTCCGGCTGAGGAAGACCTGCTGCTGGCCGGTCCGGCTGGAGAGGACGCTTCGGGAGCTCCAGCTTTGTTCGAGGGCCCGTGCGGCTTCCGCGCTCAGGATTCGGATCGGCTCCAGGACTCCCCTGATGCGGAACAGGAGGTGGACTCCGTCGGGGCGAGGCTGCAGGTGGATGTCGGACGCCTCGTGGGAGTCGGCGTCCCAGACGATCGCGTCGGCCGCGGTTTCCGCTGTCGCATTCACGGTCTTCATGATTCGACTCCTCCGCCGGGGGATCCTGTCCTGGAAGAAAGCGGCGAGTTCTGCGAACTCGGCCGTGAGGTTTTTGTCGGAGCGGCCGTCGCGAAGCGTTTTCAGGTCGGGTTCGGAGAAGCGCCACTGCCCGCCCAGTTTCTTTGCGGGGATCTTTCCGGCTTGCAGCCATTTGTAGAGTGTGGAGCGGGATGTGCCGAGGAAGGCGGCGGCCCTGTCGAGCGTGAGGGTATAGCTCATGAGAGATTCTTACCATCACTATCCGTTATTATCAATATTTATCCAAATATATCCATCCGGCTTCGGCCCGAATTACGTAGCAATGCTTTACAGTTTCAACCTCCGCAGGGCCCAATCCGCGCGTTTCACGCGGCACCGGGGTTGCTTCTCGATGCCGGAACGATCGGCAGGCAGGTGACTTGGAGTCTGTGTTCTGTTCTCGGTACAGGAAGGATAACGGGAGCCGCACGCATGAAACCCGCCCGGATCGGCCTGTTCGCACTCGCGCTGATTCTCGTGCTCGCCCTGGTCCTCTGGTTCGCCCGCGACACCGGGCGGGACGCCGCGCCGAAGACGGCAGGACGCGGCGCGCGCGGCGGCGAAGACCCGCGGCCCGCGCCGCGCAAGGTCCGCGATTTCCCCCGCCACACCGGCATCGCGATCGCCGACCTCGAGCACGGCGCCGACATCGACCCGACCGCGCCGCCTCACCCCTTCCGCCCCTACCTCGACCTCCTGGCCGAGGTCGAGGCGAAGCTCCGCGGCATCAATATCGGCCTCGAAGCGCAGGACGCGACACTTCCCGAGATGCTCGCGATGATCACGGAACGCTGCGGCGTGACGTTTCTGCTCGACGCCGAAGCACTCGAGGAGGCGCAGAAGAAGATTTTCTTCGCCGTGCGGGAACTCGCGGCCTGGCACGTGCTGAAGCTGCTGCTCCAGCAGTACGACATGAAGCTGGTCGTTTCCCCGTCGGGGGAACTCTGGGTGACCCTCTCGGGAATGGAGCGGTCGCACCAGCCCGCATTCATGGAAGAGCTGGACCTGATGAAGGAGATGAGCGGCGTCGTGCTGGGCGAGCGGGCGCCTGAGCCGCAGGCGGAGGCGACGGCGAAGACGCGCGAGGCGGTGAAGACGGCGCGCGTGGACCTGGATTTCCGGGATGTGCCGCTTCCGGACGTCATTTCCTCGCTGCAGGAAGCGACCCAGCTCAACGTGATGATCAACCGCCGGTGGGTGGAGGATCCCGAACGGGTGACGCCGACGGTGAGCGGGCGCGGTATGACGGTGGAGGAGGCGCTCGCGCAGATCCTGGACCCGCACGGGCTCGCGTGGCGGATCGACAAGGGCGTGCTGGTGGTCACGACGCGGGAAGAGGTGGATCAGATTGCCGAGATGGACGCGCTTCGCGCGCAGGACCGGAAGGAGCGGCAGGCGGCGGAGGCGGAGCTGTTCGCGCGGCCGGTGTCGTTCGGCGGGGAGGACCTGGCGATCCGGCACGTGGCGGAGATGCTGGGCCGGGACCTGGGGGTTCCGGTGGCGGTCGACCCCACGACGTGGGCCCGCGCTGCCCGGTTCTCGTTCGACGCCCGGCCGCGGCCCGCGCGGGAGGTGGTTGACGCGCTGCGTCAAGGCGCGCCGGTGATCGTCACGTACCGTGACGGAACGCTCTGGTTTCTGTCGCCGACGGGGGTCAAGTAGGGGAAGCGGGGGCGGGCGCCGCATGCGAGGATGAGGCTCCGGCCGAGGCAGGAGGAGCCACCCCGAAGATGTACCCGATTCCCCCCGCACGCACGTCCCGGCCGCCGCTCTGGCCCGCCGCCGCCGCGGTCGCGGCGGTCGCAGTCCTGGCGGGCGTCGTGTTCCGGCTCTCGCGTTCGCGCGTTCCGGCCCGCGCTCCGGCGCACTCGAAACGGGCGCCCGCGGACTTTCCCGCCGCCGCCCCGCCCTGCCCCGCCC
>JACPRD010000012.1 GCA_016190145.1 Planctomycetota bacterium
GGGCGGGAGGGCGGAAGGGCGAAAGGGCGAGAGAGCGAAGCCGATCGGCGTGATCGTCTCCCCGGATTCCGGCGAGGCTTCCGGCGAGGTGCCGAAGACGGGTCGAACGGGGAAGGTCTCCCGGGAGACCGTGACGGTCGCAGGACGGGATTACGACGCCGAGCGGATCGACCTGACGGACGGCGACATGAAGTTCACCTGGGTCCGGGTCGAAGGCCTGCCGTTCCCGGAGGCGCCCGTGAATGCCCCGGGCGCGGACGACACCGTCTGGGACGGCACGCCCGTCGCCCGGGGCACGGTCGTCAGTTCAGAGGCCCAGATTCCTGGCATCCGGGTCACCACCCGCCTCCTCCGCTTCGGCCACGACGCGATTCCGACCCTCAAGCGGTAGGAAAGCGGACTCCGCTCCCCCCAGGTCAGCCCCTTGCCCTTTGAGGTTTTCCGTTTGAAGTTACTTGAAAGTTGAAGTTGTCCCTTTGAAGTTCACTCGCTCGCCACATACCACAGTTTCCCCTCCCGATATGTCACCGCAACCGGCGCACCCTTCGCCAGCGCCTGGAAAATCTCCCGCAGCGTATGCGGCTCGCCGTCGAATCCATACCGCGCCGCGCGGCTCCACGTCGCCGGGTCGATCTGGTACCCGACGCCGAGCGCCTTCGAAATCCGATCCGCGACGTCGCGGATCGAGAGCCCTTCGCCCTGGAGCGCAACCGACTTCGAGAGGAAATTCTCTTCTTCCTTCACCCGCTCCTGCCGCGCGAGCTCCGCCGCCACCGCCTCGCGCTTCAACCGGTCCAGCTCCTCCACCGTCGTCACCGTGACCACGCCCTCCATGATCCGCCAGCCGAGCCCGACGGGCGCGAGGGCGGCGTCCAGCGCTTCGCGGACCGTGACGTCCTTCCCCGTGAGCGATACCTCGACCTCGTCGGGCTTCGGAATCGCCCTGTAGTCCGCGTTGAGCCAGATCCCGGTTGTCTCGTAGATGGACTTCAGGGCCTTGAAGAGCGTGGTTTCGGGCATGTCGGGGCTGAAGCGCGTTTCTTCCATTTTCTTCGCGGTCGCCAGGTCGGCGGCCGAGGGCTCCGCGGGCGCGCGGTCGGCGGCCGCCTGCGCGCCGGTTCCCTCGAGGGCCGACAGGTCGTGTCCTTCCTTCGACTCGTAGAGCGCCTTCTTCGCGGGCGGGACGAGCCACGAGTCGCCGTTGCCGTCCACGACCCAGGCCAGCTCGTTGAATTCCGTGAGGAACTCCATGGAAGCGGCGGCGTCCATGCCGGAGATGCTGATGGACAGGTGCCGGTCGGGGGAGACCGCGGCGTCGAGTCCGACCTTGAGCCCCCACCGGCGCGCGAACTCCGTCACGACGTCGTGCAGCGCCACGTCGTCGAACTCCAGGTCGACCTTCGTCTCGCGCCATTTCTTGAGTTCGGCTTCGCGGAGCGCCTTGTAGTCGGCGAGCGGATAGGGCGGCGCCGTCGGGTCGGCGAGCGAGCCTTCGGCGCGCCTGCTGAAGCGGATTCCGCGGGGTTTCGCGGCGGGCGCGGGGGCGGGGGACGCGGCCGCGGGCTCTTCCTTCGGGGTCTCCATCGCGTCCGACAGCGCCACGGCCGGCGGCTTCTCCTCGGCGGCCTCCGGGCCGCTTCCCCCGCGCCGCATCAGAATTGCCGTGCCCCCCGCGCACAGCACGAGCGCCGCCACGATGGCGGCCGTCTTCCACTTCGGGACAGGGCGGGGCTCCGCAGTCGTCGTCCTTCGCATCGCTCTTCTCCTTGTCGGTCTCCCCCCGACGCGGAACAAGATAGCGCGGACGCAAGGGCGGCGTGTCACGGGGGAGTGGGGAAATGTAGAGAATCGTCACGGGACGGCGCGAAGTGCCGGTCCTCGGAGAGCCCCGCGCATTTCAGGATCTCGGCCAGATCGCGCGCGAGAGGCGAACCTGCGCGGCCGTCAATTCCTTCGCCGCGGCGAAGGGACCGCGTGTCCGGAGCCCTCGCCGCGCGGCGTCCGATGCGAGACGACGCCGGCCACCACGAGGCCTGCAACCGCTGTTGCGAGCGCGACCGGAACGGCCACCCGCCGGCCCGGGCTCATCACTCCCTGCGCTTCTCGAAATTCAGCGCCGCGGAGTTGATGCAGTACCGCTGGCCGGTCGGCGCCGGGCCGTCGTCGAAGACGTGCCCCAGGTGCCCGCCGCAGCGCGCGCAGCGGACTTCCACGCGCTGCATGCCTAGCGTGTTGTCGACGAGCTCCACGACGGCGGCTTCGCCGGAAGCGCTGGTGAAGCTGGGCCAGCCGCAGCCGGAGTCGAACTTGTCTTCGGAGCGGAAGAGGGCTTCGCCGCAGCCGGCGCAGCGGTAGGTGCCGGGGTCGCGGGTGCTCCAGTACTGGCCGGTGAACGCGCGCTCGGTGCCGCGCTCGCGGAGGACGCGGTACTGCTCGGCGGTGAGCTTCGCCTTCCAGTCCTGTTCGTTCATGGCGTCAGCTTAACATCTGGATCCGGCCGCACGGCGATGGCAAGATCGGCCGCCATGAAGACCACTTCTGCATCGTGCCTCGTCCTCATCCTCAGCGGCCTCGCCGCCGCCGAGGAGCCTCCGGCGGAGAAACGCGCCATGATCATTCCGGGCATCGAACGCATGGAAGGGCCGGACCCGACGCTGGCGGCGCTCGCGCGGGCGGTGCGGGCCGCGGTGGATCCGGGCGTGACGGACGACTATATGTTCGGGATCTCGGGGGTGGCGTTTCTCGCGACCGTCTGCGCGAACAACTGCAACTGCCGCGACTACCGGGAACTCTCGCTGCGGATCGATCCCGGGCTCCGGCGGCTCGCGGTGACGTGCAGGCACTACGAGGAGGGCGGCGCGGAGGCGTGGGAGGACATCCGCAAGTCGATCGACGACGGCGTTCCGGTCGTGGTGTTCAACCTGTTCGGCGACTACGAGGACGCCGTTCTCACGGGCTACGACCTCGACAAGGACCTGGCGTACGGCTGGGGCGCGGCGCCGGCGGGCCAGGAGTACGCGACGGCGAAGCTCTCGGAGTGGAAGGGCCAGCCGATCTACGCGTACGTGGTCCGGCGCGCCCGGCGCGCGGCGCTCGACCTGAAAGCGATCGAGCTGGAGGCGCTGGCCGGCGCGCTCGCCCTGGCCGCGCGGCCCGAAATCGAAGGCGGCTGAGGCGAAGCCCCCGCTCCGAGCCCCAATGCCTGCGGGCTCGCGGCGTACGGGCAGGTCGCCCGGAACCTCGACGTGAAAGGCATCGACCACCCCTATTGGACCTCGCGCAAGGGCAACGCCGTCCGATTCGCGATGTGGCACCGCCGGCGCTCGCACGCCGCGCCCTTCCTTCGCGAGATCGCCAGACGTCACGGAGAAGGACTGACCGCGGCGGCCGCGGAGTTCGAAAAGGAGACGGCGCTCCTCGCCAAAATCCTGACCTTCCTCGGGCCGCAGGCCGACGAAGCCGCCCACTGGGTGCCCGCCAACGTCGCGCGCGCGACGAAGCTCGTGGAAGAGGCCGGCCGCCATCACGAAGCCGGCATGGCCGCGATCCGCAAGGCCGTCGCGAGCCCCCTTCTCGATTCCCTCGACGCCCTCGCGAAAATGGACGCCGACGCGCTTCAGAAGGAAGTCGCCGGCCCGAACGCGCTCGTCGCCGAAGCCGCGCTCGCGCGCCTGGTCGCGCTCTCCCCGAAAGATCTCGACGCCCGACTCGCCGCGCTGTGGACGTCGCTTCCCGAAGCCCGCAAGGAGCTGGCCGACGGCCCGATCCACCGGCAGATCCTGTTCGCGCTTTCGCACCTCGACACGCCCGCGGCGACGGAGGCGATCGGCCGCGCGGTCTTTTTCGCGGGCAAGGGGGACGACGTGCCGCATGCCGTGGCGCGCTGGGCGGCTGAGATCTACTGGAAGCGGCGTGGCGCAGAGGGACGCGATGTCTGGCTGAAGGCGATGGACTCGGAGGTGCCGCACGTCGCGGATCTGGGCGTGAGGTACGTGGGCAAGACCGGGGACAAGTCGCTCCTGCCTCGCCTGAAGGACCGCAAGGGCCCCGCGGCGTCGTTCGCGCGGGCGCTGCTGGGCGACGAGGCCGGGTGGGAGGAGTTGTTCGCGGCGCTCGCGGAGCCCGAGTGGGTTCCCGCGGCGAAGCTTCTGATCGAAGCCGGCGCGCCTGCCGAGCCGCGCGTCATCGCGCGTCTTGCGGACCCGAACCCGCAGGTCCTGACCGCCTGCGCGATCGTCCTGAGCCGCATGGGCAGCGCCGCCGCGCTGGATCCGCTCAAGGCCGCCGTCGATGCGCACCCGGAGATTCCGCGGATTAGGCAGGCGTACGAAGATCTGAAAAAACGTCTCGCGAAGTAGAGATCCTCACTGCCAATTGACCGTTAGCCGGACAACGCAGGACTTAGGAGTTAGTGGTGAGGGGTTAGGAACGGCTGGGACAGGTTTCAGGCCTTAGGAAATTCCTGCCTTTCCTCACTCCTCACAACTAACCCCTAAGACCTGACCCTCCCAGGCGGACGCGCGAATCCATGCGGCCATGATCTGGACGAGATCGCGCGCCTCAGCCTCCGCGCACGAGACGCCACGCGACCGTCGCGATCGGTGCGAGCAGGCGCAGGATGACGGCCTGCACTTCCGTTCGGCCCAGGTCGCCGTGCATGCGCTCGATCTGTTCGATCCGGAGGAGCGCGAAGGCCGACTGCATCCGCTCGCCGAGTTCTTCGATCGTTCGCGGCGGCGCAGGGTCTTCGCCCGTCGCGGCGCGGGCGCGCTGCATCGACTCTTCCACCTGACGGCTCAGCCGGTCGGTCTCCACGCGCACGAGGGCAGAGATCCGCGCGCGCAGGCGCATCCAGGGGGGGACGAATCCGAAGAGGAGGAGTCCGGCGGTGACCCAGAGCCCGATGTAGTCGCTCGTTTCGCCGCTCGCGTAGAGAACGTAGAGGCCGCTCGCCGCCGTGAACCCGAGGAGGATCGTCGCGCCGCGCGCGCTCATGAGGAGGAACGGCCTGTACTGCCGCTCGCGGAGGACCTTCAGCACCGGGTCGCGGAACTCGTACTTGTCGAGCGCGTGAAGTGACGCCGCGAGGAAGCCGGCGATCACGACCCACACGTACGCGGTCGCGATCCACTCGGCGGTCCACAGGGACACGAGGAGCCAGTCCGCGGCGCCGAGCGCGCCGGGGTTCGCCGTCGTCGCCGACCGGTACTCCGCGCTCTGGACGTGCAGGACGTCGAGAACGCAGAGCGGCGCGGCGAGGAGGAGTGCCGTCGCGAGGCCCGCGGGCCCGAGCACGAAGCGTGATCGCCGATCCGCCTCGGCCGGCGGCGCGACGAGCGCGCGGTAGCCGGCGAGGTATCCGCCGGCGTAGGTGGTGACGAAGAGTCGCACCACGACGAGGTGCACCGCAAAGTAGAACGGCTGGGCCTGCCATTCGCGGCTCGCGAGAAACCGCGCGCGATCCTCCGCGAGGAGGAAACCCGCGAGCCAGCAGCCGATCGCGAGCCCTGCGACGACGGCGAACAACGGAACGGGAGTCCGGGGGAGCATCCGGTCGAGCCACGCGACACGAACGGGTGCTTCGAAACCGCCCTCAGCGCCGTCGCCCGGGGGCCGCTCCCTGAGAGTCACTTCCGAGTTCCCCGCGCTCGACGCAGGAACACCATGCGATAGTTCTGGATCCAGAGCGGACTGTCCGTTGAATCGAAGGGGTAGCGGGAACGCGAGAGCCCCCATTCCGCGAGCGCGTAGATTCCCCTTCCGAGACTCACGATGCCGCTCATCGGCTTGCGATATTGCCGATCGATGAATTTCAGAGGCGGGATCGGCGGCCAGTCGGGGAACAGTCTGCGCATCATCGCGATCATCTCGACGTAATGGACGGGCTTGCCGATTTTCCGCAGCGCCAGTTCCGCCATTCCGGCGTACCCGGCGCGCCGCCAGCGGGGAAGTTTCGACTTTCGCTTTTTCTTCGGCTTCGCTCTCATCGTCCCGGCGGCATGCTAACAGGCAGGCTCCGATTTTTCTCGAATCCATGCAGCGGAGGGCGAGAATCGGAGGCGCTCATGCATCCTCGCGGTTGATCGTCCTGTCCTTGAGCGTCACCGAGTAGTCCTCCCTTGCGCCGTCCACCAGGAACCGCACGATCACGTCGGCCGCGACGCCTGTCACGATCTGGACGAGGTTGCGTGCGAGCGGGTAGTCGCAGACGCCGGGGCCGGGCGGCGGATCGCCGGGGACGCGGTAGCGCTCGTTCCAGCGGATCTCGCCGTAATCGGCGTTCAGGCCGACGTGGAGGCAGGGAAGCGGGAGGGCGGTGCAGGCGTCGGCGACGGCGCGGCGGGCGGCGGAGTTGTCGAATCCGTCGACGACGAGACCGGCCCCCGCGAGCAGCTTCGATGCGTTTTCAGCGGTGACCTCCTTCCGAACCGCCTCGATCTCGACGCCGGCGCCGCGGAAGAGCAGGTCTTTGAGCGCTTCCACTTTCCACTGCCCGGCGTGCTCGGCGAGGTAGACCTGTGTCGCGGTGTTGTGGAGCTCGACGCGGTCGCGGTCGATGACGCGGAGCGAGCGGACGCCCTGGCGGGCGAGCGCGTCGGCGAGCGTCGAGCCTACCGCGCCCGCGCCGCAGATGCAGACGCGGGCGGCGGCGAGCGCCTTCATCGCGGCGTCGCCCCGGTAGGCGGACTCGTGGTTCAGGGGGTTCATCGGCGCGCGCGGTGCTCGCGCAGGACCGGGACGAGCGTCGTCAGGTCGAAGTCGCGGTCCGCGCCGTCGAGGCAGATGCCGGCGCTCACGACCGTGAGGTCGTCACCGGAGACGAGGCTCGTGTGCACCGCGCCGTCGACCCGCCACGTGACGGTGAGGAGCCCGGCGCGAGGCTCGTAGCTCACCAGCTCCGCGCCTGCGAGCGCGAGCGCCCGCTCCAGCCGCCGCTGCTCCGGCGGCTTGCGCATCTCCGCGCGCATCTTCCACTGGATCGCGTAGGCCTCCCGCTCGGGCGCCGTGAGGCCGGACTTCTTCAGATCCGCCGGCGCCACGTCCTCCTCGAGCTGCCCGCGCAGCCAGCCCGCCATCGCCGCACGCTCGGAGGACTCATAGAGGAAGAGGGCGCCGTCGAAACGGACCACCGCCGTCTCGAACATTCGCAGCGCTCCCGCGAACGCGATCGGCGCCACGCCCTCCACGCGAGCACCCTTCTCCGGTGCCGCCGCCGGCACGCCCAGCCACGCGCGTCCGACGATCCACGCCGCCACGAGCCGCCCCCGCGGGAACAGCCCGAGGTAACGCTTCACGTCCGCCAGCGGCGCCGCCCGCACGACCTCCGCTTCCCGATGCGAGACGGGCTTCAGGATGGCCCAGCCGTCCTCGAATCCGCCCGGCCGCCGCACGACCGCCATCTCGCACACGATGCCGCCGAGCCGGACGCGCACCTTCCCCGCCGCCCGCACGGGCGCCAGAAACTCGCGCCGGAGGAATTCATCTTCCTCGCGGCCGAGTTTCTGGATCAGATCGGCGGCTCGCTTTGCCATCGGAAGCGACAGGATAACCGAATCGACCCATGAGCCCCGCCCTCCCACGAATCCCCGCCAAGGCGAGCTGAAGTTCTCCGGCGAGAATCTGATGAAGACCAACCTGTTCGAGAGCGCGAGAATCGGTGCTGAGTCAGGGCACTATCGTGAAGTGCCCGATGCCGCGGGGCCGGTATCGCTCAAAGTCGCGGCGATCGAGGGTGAAGACCCGCGCAATGCGCAGGCGCTCCGCGACCCGGACGAGCCCGGCGTCAGTCAGGTCCATCGGAAGGTCCCTCTCTTTCTCCATGAGGTCGCGCATACGGGCTTGATCGTCAGCTTCAAGAGGCAGCATGACCAGAACTCCTGAGGCGAGTCGATCCCAGAGGGCGTTCTGCGCCTTCCACGACGGGCTCAGCAGGTGCATAGCTTCCGTGAACGCGGGCCAGATCGTTCCCAGCGGCTCGCGCATCGGCCGGAGCGCCTTGACACAGTCCTCATGCCGATCGTCATCGGCGTTCAGGAGGGCGACCATCGGGCCGGCGTCAACGAGCAGCATTTCGGGCCCGCATCTTCACGAGATGTTCGCGGAAGTACTTGCGACGATTCGTGGACAGATCCCGGGGCAGTCCGCGAGCGCACCCGATGACGGGCGCCCAGTCGTCGTAAGGCCGCGGACGACGCTTCGCCGCCGGGTCTGCGTGTGCGAGCAGGTCGATCGCTTCGCGGATCAGGGCCGAGAGCGTCTTGCCGCTCTCGCTCGCGAGCCGCGCAAGCCGTCCGCGAGTCGCCGGGTCCAGTCGTACACTCATGATCATGCCGTGTCTCCTCCTTATAATACAACATTGTAATACAAGCGCATCGAAGCGTAAATCGGAAAAACCGCTCGAATGTGAGGTCCCGGACCCGGTTGCGCGTCGCATGTCCGCCAGGGCACGCCGGATGCCGCCCGGCCACGCGCGCGTCTTACCCGCGGCCCGCACGTTCGCCGGGAACTCGCGCCCGAGAAATTCGTCTTCCTCGCGGCCGGGTTTTTCGATCAGATCGGCGCCACGCTTTGCCATCGGAAGTGACAGCGACAGGAATACCAACTCCTCCCATGACCCCCTCCCTCCCGCGGATTCCAGCTCAGGCCGCCCGGCGCCTCTTCCTCCAGGCGCAGGGTCTCCTCGACGACCCCGCCCGCCGGCCCGACGTGCAGGCCGTCGTCGAGAAACTCGGGTTCGTCCAGCTCGACACGATCAACATCGTCGAGCGCGCGCACCACCTGACGCTGGCCTCGCGCCTCGATGCCTACCGCCCCGGAATGCTGGACGAACTCTTCGAGAAGCGCCGCACGCTCTTCGAAAACTGGACGCACGACGCCTCCGTCATCCCGACCGCCCTCTACCCGCACTGGCACCATCGTTTCAGGCGCTACCAGGGCCGCGTCCGCTCCAACGCCTGGTGGCGCGAGCGCCTCGGCCGGAGCCCCCGCAAGCTCCTCGACGGCGTCCTCGAGCGCGTCCGCCGCGAGGGTCCGCTTCTCTCCCGCGACTTCGAGCACGACGCGAAAGGGGAGCCCGGCGGGTGGTGGGGCTGGAAGCCGCAGAAGGCCGCGCTCGAGCACCTCTGGCGCGCCGGCGCGCTGGCCGTGACGCGCCGCGTCAATTTCCAGAAGGTCTACGACCTCTCCGAGCGCGCCTACCCCGATCTTCACGCCCAGCCGCCTTCCACGCCGCCGGACCACCTCGACTGGGCCTGCCGCTCCGCCCTCGAGCGCCTGGGCGTCGCCTCCCCCGCCGAAATCGCCGCCTTCTGGCGCGCCGTGCCCGTGGCCGAGGCGGCAGCCTGGTGCCGGCGCGAAGCGGAGTGCGTGGAGGTCGAGGCGCTCGGCGGTTCCGCGCCGCGGAAGGCGTTCGCGCTCGCCGGCTGGGAAGACCGGCTGAAAGCGTGTCCCGACGCGCCCGACCGGATGCGCCTGCTCAACCCGTTCGACCCGGTCGTCCGCGACCGCAAGCGCCTCTCGCGGCTGTTCGGGTTCGACTACACGATCGAGGTCTTCGTCCCCGCGCCGAAGCGGAAGTACGGCTACTACGTGATGCCCGTCCTCGACGGCGAGCGGCTCGTGGCCCGCGTCGAGCCAAAGTTCGATCGCGACCGCGGGCGCCTCGAGGTCCGCCGGGTCTGGTGGGAACCGGGTGTTCGCCCGCGGCGCGCGCGGCTGGAAAGAGGGGTTGAGCGGCTCGGTGAGGTCATTGGCGCGGACCGGATATGTGTCCCATAGATAAACGCCGTCCTGAGGGCCATAAGCCATAGGCCATAAGCTATAAGCGACGCGCTTTGCGCGCCACCTCGGGCGGAGGGGACTTCAGAGTTCCCGGACGATGGGTGGATCGGGAACGCTGAAGTCCCTGCCGCCCGCTATGGCGCGCGAAGCGCGCCGCTTATGGCTTCTGGCTCATGGCTTATGGCGTACCCGATTCACCGTCAACTTCTCGTCGGCAACTCCGTTTCCATGATCTCGATCAGCAATTCCAGCTTGCTCGCCTTCTGCAGCATCGGGATCAGGTTCGGAAGCGAGTAGTAGTCTCCCCCGAACGCAAACGCGTCCGCCGCGATCCCCGACGCGAGGCACATCTTCTCCAGATGGTCCGTCGACGCCCCGACCTTCACGAACACCACCGACGGATCCGCCTTCAGCGCCTCGCGATACTTCTGCAGAGTACTCACGAAAAGCGGCGGCGTGTTCTCGCCCTCGTCCGTGATCACCACGAGCTGCTCGACGGCGATTCCCTTGCGGATCAGCGCGTCCACGGCCACGCCCACCGACGTCCCGCCGCCGGCCTTGATTCCCGCGAAGGCCTTCTCCCACGCCTTGAGCTCCGGCCCCGGCGAGGCGATCGGGTACGCCAGCGTGTCGAACGCGACCACGTAGAGAGGCGCCTCCATGATTCCCGCGATCATCGAGCCGAGCCGCTTGGCCACCTCGATCGCCTGCTCCATCGAGCCGCTCTTGTCCACGAGCAGAGCCGTTGAGCGCTTGATCGTTCCCTTCGCCCGCGCCTGGCGCTCGGTGATCTCGTCCAGCTTCTGGCGCGTCGCGGCGTCGAGGGGCGCCGCTTTCGAGGCCTCCTTCGTCTTGAACGCCGCCACGCGCTTCGCGGACTTCGCCCCCTCGAGCTTCGCGTCGATCATCGCCTTCACGTCCGGATGGTCGTTCGCGCCGCGGCGCTGCAGGCTCGCCAGGTTGTTGATCAGCTCCTGCGCCGACATCGTCTCCACGAGCGCCACCATCACGCTCGGCGTCATCTGCGCCACCACGCTCGCCGCCACGCGGTACGGGATGCGGTGCTCCACGATCAGCGCCGCCTGCTCCTTCGGGTCCGCCGACTTCGCGATCCGCTTGAGAATCGCAAGCCGCGAGTCCGCCGGCGGCCGGTCGTCGAACAGGATCGCCTGCGCGCGCGGGCCGGGCTTGATGTGAAGCGCCGCGTACAGCCGCTTCATGGACTTCCGCGCGTGCAGCACCGCTCCGTCGAATTTCATCGCGTCGGTCTCGCGTTCGTGGAGGTAGCGTTCGACCTCGGTCTTGAGCGAACGCGGGACGTTTTTGAAGAGGCCCCACTTCACTTTCCCGTCGACTCGCCCCTTCACGAAATCCACGACCCGCTGCACCTCGTACGGCGGCAGGTCGCGCAAGAGCGCGAGCCCCGCGTCGCGGTGCCCCTCAAAGGCCGACAGCGCGAGCGTCACCACGAACATCTCGAGGTGGTCGCGCACGTCGCCGTGCCGGGCGTACCAGGCGGCGAGGTGGCCGTAGAAGAGCGGGTCCTGGGCAACGAGGTCGGCGTGGATCGGGTGGATCTGCTCCAGTTTGCGGTGGGGCGTGGTGAGGAGCGTGTTGAGCAGGCGCAGCCGGAGGTCCTGTTCCTGCGGGGA